>NZ_JBSGCE010000012.1:0-203394 GCF_053601695.1 Nonomuraea sp. NPDC004702 | reverse complement strand
CCAACGTCGGGCTCGGGCTGCTCAACACCAGCGCCCAGTTCGGCAACATCGAGCCTTGCGCAATAAGAGGGCGGCCCGTCGCCCTCAGGTGGACGAGGGCGGTGGGTCAGCCGGTCGTCTCCCGCCACCGGTTGGTGATGGGCAGACGGCGGTCGCGCCCGAAGTTCTTCGGCGTGATCTTCGGGCCCGGCGGGTACTGGCGGCGCTTGTACTCCGCCAGGTCCACCAGCCTGATCACCCGCGTGACCAGCGCCGGGTCGTGCCCGGCCGCGATGAGCTCCTGCGAGCCCATGTCCTTCTCCACATAGTCGTCCAGCAGCCGGTCCAGCACCTCGTACGGCGGCAGCGAGTCGGTGTCGCGCTGGTCGGGACGGAGCTCGGCGCTGGGCTCCTTGGTGATCGAGTTCTCCGGGATCGGCTGCTCGACGGCCATCAGGAAGCCCTCGCAGGTGTGCGCGTTGCGCCACCTGGCCAGCTCCCACACCATCGTCTTCGGCACGTCCTTGATCGGGGCGAAGCCGCCGGCCGAGTCGCCGTAGAGGGTGGAGTAGCCGGTCGCCAGCTCGCTCTTGTTGCCGGTGGTGAGCACCAGGTGGCCGTGCTCGTTCGACAGGCCCATGAGGATCATGCCGCGCACCCTGGCCTGGAGGTTCTCCGCGGCCAGGCCGGACAGCTCGATCTCCTTCTCGAAGGCCGTGACGATCTCGGCGATCGGCGCGATCCTGGAGTTGATGCCCTGCCTGGCCACCAGGTCCTCGGCGTCGGCCAGCGAGTGGTCGGAGGAGTAGCGCGAGGGCATGAGCACGACGTGGACCCGGGACGGGCCGATCGCGTCGGAGGCGATGGCCGCCGTCAGGGCCGAGTCGATGCCGCCGGACAGGCCCAGGATGACCGACTGGAAGCCGTTCTTGGCCACGTAGTCGCGTACCGCGAGCACCAGGGCCGAGTACACCTCGGCGGCCAGGTCGAGCCGCTCGGCGACGGGGGCGGGCGCCGCCGGGTAGGGCGCCACGGGCTCCTGCGAGAGCACCCGGCGCTCCACGGTGATCGTGGTGCCGTCGAGGGCGTCGTGGGGGAACGTCCCGGGCTCGGCGTCGGCGACCGGCAGGTCGAGGTCCACGACCAGCAGCTCCTCGCGGAACTGACCGGCCCGCGCGACCAGCTCGCCCGAGCCGTCCACGACGATCGAGTCGCCGTCGAAGACCAGCTCGTCCTGGCCGCCGACCTGGTTGACGTAGGCGAGCGCGCAGCCGGCCTCGCGCGCCCTGCGGGCGCACAGCTCCAGCCGTACGTCGTCCTTCTCCTTCTCGTACGGCGAGGCGTTCGGCACCACCAGCAGCCCGGCGCCCGCCTGGCCGACGACGGACACCGGCCCGCCCTCCTGCCAGAGGTCCTCGCAGACCGCGATCGCCACGTCCACGCCGTGCAGCCGGAAGATCGGCAACCGGTCGCCGCGCACGAAGTAGCGGTACTCGTCGAACACGCCGTAGTTGGGCAGGTGGTGCTTGGCCGTGCGGGTGACGACCTCGCCCTTGTGCAGCAGCGCGGCCGCGTCCAGCGGCGCGCCCTTGGGCTGCCCCACGCGGGGGGCCAGGCCGGCGCGGTCGACGTAGCCGACGACCACGGGGAGGTCGCCCAGTCCCTCGCGGTCGAGCCTGCGCGCCACCTCCTCCAGGGTCCTGATGCTGGCGTCCACGAAGGACGTGCGCAGCACCAGGTCCTCGACGGGATAGCCGGTGAGGAACATCTCGGTGAAGACGACGAGGTGAGCGCCCCGCTCGGCGGCGTCACGGGTCCACGCGACCAGCCGCTCGGCGTTGGCGGCGAGGTCGCCGACGGTCGGGTTCGTCTGTGCCAGGGCTATGCGCAGTTGTGCCACGTCATTAGCCTAGTACGACCCGATTTTTATCGTCAAAGCGACGAAAAGTGTCCCATGTCGCCAGGGGTGACCAATCCGGACTCGTAGGCCGCCATCACCAGCTGCGCCCGGTCGAACAGCCCCAGGTGGTCCAGCAGCGACTTCACCAGCGCCGACACCTCCTCCTCGGGCAGCGCGAGCGTCTGGCCGATCTGCCGGTTCGTCAGCCCGCGGGCGACGAGTTTGAGCACGTCGAGCCGGGCGTCGGAGAGCCCGGCCAGCGCCGGCGGCGAGGCCGGGTCGGTGCGACCGGCGAACGCCGAGATCAGCCGGGTGGTGACCGCCGGGTCGATGAGCGCGTCCCCGACGGCGGCCGCCCTGATGGCGGCCAGGAACTGCTCGGGGGCCGAGGTCTTCAGCACGAAGCCGCTCACGCCCGCGCGCAGCGCCGCGTACAGGTTCTCGTCGCTGCCGAACGTCGTCATCATGACGACCTTGGGCGGGCGTTCCCCGGCCAGGATCCGGCGGGCGGCGGCCAGGCCGTCCAGGTGCGGCATCTGGATGTCGAGCAGCACGACGTCCGGCCGGTGCGCGCGCACGCCCGCGATGGCCTCCTCGCCGTTGGCGGCCTCGCCGGCCAGCGCGACGCCGTCCTCGCTGTCGAGCATGGCGCGCAGCCCCGCCCGTACGAGCGCCTGGTCGTCGGCCACCAGCACGCGCAGCACCCGCTCGTCGGCGGCCGCGGCCGGCGCGGCGGACGACGGCGCCGGGGACGACGGCGCCGGGGACGACGGCGCCGGGGACGACGGCGCGGACGGCGGGGGCGGCGGCTCCTCCAGCCGCTGGGCCAGCATGTCGGCCTCCAGCCGGCGCAGCCCGGCCGACAGGTCGAGCCCCAGCTCGTCCCGCCACACCGCGCGGGCCCGGCGCAGCGCGGCCAGCGCGTCGCCCTGGCGGCCCATCCGGTACAGCGCGAGGGCCAGCAGCCGCCACGCCTCCTCGCGCAGCGGATGGGCCGAGGCGTGCGCCTCCAGGTCGGCCACCAGGGAGGTGGCCCGGCCGAGCGCGAGACCGGCGTCGGCGCGCCGCTCGACCGCGATCAGCCGCAGCTCCTCCAGCCGGCCCGCCTCGGTCGCCGCCCAGGTCAGCTCGGCGAACTCGGCCAGCGCCGGCCCGCGCCACAACCCGAGCGCGCTCTCCATGGCCGCCCACACCTGCGGCGGCGGCCCCTCGGTCTTCACCAGGCCCTCGAACCGCCACGAGTCCACCTGCTCGGGCGCGGCGCGCAGCGCGTAGCCGGGCGCGGCCGAGACCAGCACCTCGGCCTCCTCGCGCGGCGCGCGGCCGGGCTCCAGCGCGCGCCGCAGCCGGGAGACGTAGCCCTGGATGGTGGACAGGGCCTGCGCGGGCGGATCGCCCGGCCACAGCTCGTCGATGAGGGTGTGCACGGGCACGGCCCGGCCGCCCGCCACGAGCAGACGGGCGAGCACCGCCCGCTGCCGCTGGCCGCCGAGGTCGAGGGGGACGCCGTCGCTCCAGGCGTGGAACGGTCCCAGTGCGGTGAATGTCAGCATGTCAGGGGTAAGCGTAGAGGGAGAACACGTCCGGGGATATGGCGAATTGTCACAGGGGGAGTTCGGCGTGGACAACCGTGCCACCTCCCCGTCCCGCTCGTACGGCGCAGGTGCCCCCGAGCTCGGCGGCCCGTTCGCGCATCGAGCCCAGCCCGACGCCGGGCCGCGCGTCCGGCGGCAGGCCGATCCCGTCGTCGGCGACCGTGACGCGCAGCCGGTCGTCGCGGCGCAGCGCCACCGTGATCCGTGAGGCACTGGCGTGCTTGCGGGCGTTGGTGAGCGCCTCCTGCACGATGCGGTAGGCCGCGACCTCGACCGCGGCGGGCAGGCCGGTCAGCTCGCCCGACGTCTCGATCGGCGTCCCGGCCAGCTCCTCGACCGCGCCGGCCAGGCCCAGCTCGTCCAGGGCGGGCGGGCGCAGGCCGTAGACGAGCTGCCGGATGTCGCCGGTCACGGCGTCCATGCCGGCGCGCAGCCCGGCCAGCAGCCGGTCGGCCTGCTCGGGGGCGCTGTGCACGGTCAGCCGGGCGGCGTTGATCGACATGGCCATGCCGGTGAGCGACTGGCCGAGCCCGTCGTGCAGGTCGCGGCGCAGTCGCCGCCGTTCCTCCTCCCGCGCGGTCAGGATGCGCTCGCGCGAGCGCTGCAACGCCGCCGTCAGCCGTACGGCGTGCGCGGCGTCGGCGATGTACGGCGTGATCGTGGCGATCACCCGCTCGTCGTGGGCCGCGGGGAACCTGCGCCGGTCCGTCGGCCCGATCAGCAGCAGCCCGACCGGCTCGCCGTGCCACACCAGCGGGACCGTCCTGGCCGCCGCGGCCACCACGCCGGACGTGGTGACCGCGCCGTCGGCCTCGACCGCCACGCCGGTCACCGACAGGCCCTCGCGCAGGACGTCGAGCGTGGCCAGCAGGCCGTGCACCGGGTCGGTGTGCTGAAGCCGGTGCCGCAGCCGCCGGGCCAGCGTGCCGGGGACGCCGGTGCTGCCGTACAGCAGGCGGTCCACGCCGCGTTGCAGGCCGCGGCGCATCGGCTGGAAGAACGCCCCGGCGAACAGGGCCGCCGGGATCCCGGCGATCCGGTCCACCTCCGACAGGAACAGGCTGAGCGCCGCGCTGACCGCCACGTACACGAGGGTGATCACGATGGCCAGGCCGGTGCCCACCAGCGCCCTGCTGATCAGCGTGTCGATGCCGAACAGCCGGTAGCGCAGCACCGCCACGGCGATGGCCGCCGGGATCAGCGGGATGGCCAGCGAGGCCACCCACCAGACGTCCGCGCCGAGCATCCAGGGCACCAGCAGGCCCGGCAGGGCCACCAGCAGCCACAGGAGCTGCCGCCGCTCGACCGCGTCGCCGCGCCGGAAGCGCACGACCAGCGAGGCGAAGGCCAGCACCATGCTCGCCGAGAGCGTGCCGTGCCCGGCCTCGCGCAGCTCCGGCCGGCCGGTCAGCAGCCCGGCCCAGTCCAGCGCCTGCCCGGCCACGGCCAGCGCGATCACCGCCCGCCAGCGCCGCGACAGCAGCCTGCCCACCGGGTACAGCAGCGGCAGCAGGACGCCGAGGGTCAGCTCGCAGACGTTCCAGGTCAGGTTGACGACCGGCCAGCGCGGCCCCGGCCGTCCGTCGAGCAGCTGGTAGAGGTTGGCCGACAGGATGTTGGCCGCGGCGCTCGCCCCGCCCAGGCACAGCAGCCAGCCGATGACCAGCCGCGGCCTGCTGTGCACGAGGATCGCGCCGAAGACCGGGAAGGCCGTGCCCGCCATGTCCTCCGGAGCGAACGGCAGCGGCGTGTACGGCGACGGCGGCAACTGGGCGGTCACCCAGATGTCGGCCAGCTCCAGCACGACGGCGAACGTGGCGATCCCGATCGCGACGCGGGGAGTGGCCAGCCTCGTCACCGCCCGGCGCGCCCAGACTGCGTGGCGCATCCCACCATTTCCTTCCGTGATCGGCAGGAAATTATCGGGACGAAGCCAACATCCGATCAAAATTCTCTCAACGGCGGCGGATTCCGTGGAAAGCCGCCCCGGACCTCAGGCCGCGTCAGCGCCGCCGGATCGCCGGGCCTAGGGCCAGCATGCCGGCCGCCGAGACCAGCGCGACGCCGCCCACGGCGAACCACAGCGTCTTCGGCCCGGCCGCGAGCAGCGGGCCGCCCATCAGCGGCGCCAGCACCGAGGCCAGCGACCAGGCGAAGCCGAACAGCCCCGAGTACCGCCCCCGCAGGTGCTCGGGGGCCAGCGCGGCCACGATCGTCCCGGAGATGCCCGCGGTGATGATCTCGCCGACGGTCCACACCGCGATCGTGACGGCCAGCCAGAACGTCGTGGTGACGAAGGCCGTCAGCGCGAACCCGGCCCCCATGACCGCGAGCCCGAGCGCGAACGTGCGGGAGGGGTCCCTGCGCCCGAGCCAGCCGGAGACCAGCGGCTGGACCACGACGATCAGCACCCCGTTCAGCGCCATGGCCAGGCCGAACTGCCCCGGCGTCAGCTTCACCACCGACGTCATCGCGACCGGCAGCATGGTCACGGTCTGCAGGTAGACCAGCGCGTTGCCGAGCACGACCAGCGTGAAGGCCACCATCAGCCGGTCGCGCAGCACGACGCCGAACCCGCCGGACGACTCGCGCGCCGGCGGCCGGGTCTCCGGCACCGCCCGCCACACCAGCGCGGCGAAGACCAGGCACGAGGCCGCGTCGATCCAGAACAACCAGGCGAACCCGACGCTCGCCAGCCAGCCGCCGGCCGTCATGCCGACCGCGTAACCCAGGTTGATCGCCCAGAACAGCAACCCGTAAGCGCGGGCCCGCTCCGACGGCGACACCAGGTCGGCCACCAGGGCGCTGGACGCCGGCCGGTAGATGTCGATCACCAGCCCGAGCACGAACATGGAGGCGACGATCGCCGGCAGCGAGGTGCTGTAACCGAGCGCCAGCATGGTGGCCGCGGTGGCCAGCATGCCGCCCGCCAGCGTGACCCGGCGACCGATCCGGTCGGTGAGCACGCCGGCGAGGATCTGCGACAGCAGCGAGCCCGCGCCGTAGACGCCCATGACCAGGCCCACGGCGGTCACCGACATGCCGCGGGAGTGGGTCAGGTACACGCCGGTGAACGGCATGACCAGGGTGCCCAGGCGGTTGACGAGGGTGCCGCTCCACAGGGCCCAGAAGGGCCGCGGCAGTCCGCCGATCTGGGAGCGGAGGAAGGAAGGCTTCTCAACAGCGGTGCTAGACACGGACCAAGGGTCAGGTCTGGACGGCCGAGGCGCCATCGATTTAGTGCACACTAAAACCATGGCCGTCACCTGGGACCTCAAGCCGGAGGACGTCGCGCGCATCCGGTTCGCGTTCTCGCCCATGTGGGAGCTGGTCGCGAGCCTGCGCACCCTCCAGGACCCCTCCAGGCAGTCGATCCACCTGCCCTGGGTCAAGGCCGTGCGCCCCCGGCTGGCCGGGCTCGACCTCGACGAGCTGTTCGCGCTGGTGCCGCCGACCGGCTACCTGGCCGACTTCATCACCCCGCCCCCGCAGACGCCGCTGCCCGACTTCGCCGCCGAGCTGGAGCAGGTCCGGAGCACGCCGCCGGAACGCGCCCGCACGGAGGCCGCGACCATCGCGGGCACCGACCGGGCGCCGCTCGACCGGTTCATGGCGGACCCGGCGGCCGGCGTGGCCCGGGTGGCCCACGCGCTGGAGACGTACTGGCGGGCCTGCTTCGAGGAGTTCTGGCCGCGCGTCTACGGGCTGCTCGAACGCGACGTGCTGCGCCGCTCCCGCCAGCTCGCCCAGGGCGGGGCCAGGGAGCTGTTCGCCGGGCTCGGCCCCGCCGTGGAGTGGACGGGGGAGCGGCTGCTCATCGACCGGCCCTGGTGCCACGCGGGCGGCCTGCACGGCGACGGGCTGCTGCTGGTGCCGAGCGCGTTCTACTGGCCGTCGGTGGCCGTGATGTCGGCTCCGTACCAGTCGATGCTCGTCTATCCGGTGCTCGGCGTCGGCACGCTGTGGGAGCAGGGCCCGCCGCCCGCCCCCGGCGCGCTGGCCGCGCTCATCGGCCGCAGCCGGGCGCAGATCCTGCTCGCGCTGGCCGAGCCGAGCACCACCTCGGCGCTGGCCGCCCGGATGTCGCTCACCCCGGGCGCGGTCAGCCAGCACCTCGGGGTGCTCAGCGACGGCGGGCTGGCGGTGGGCCTGCGCCTCGGCAAGCAGGTCGTCTACCGCCGGACGGCGGCCGGCGACATGCTCGCCGGCGCCTCCGCCTGACCACCTTCCCCTTGATCGGCTCAGGCGTACCGGGACGACTCCAGCAGCCAGTCCAGGTGGGCGCGCGGCGCGGCCAGGTAGGCGCAGGCCACCTTGCTGACGTCCCTGGCCGCCTTGGGCGGGAGGTCGTCGAGCGGCAGCCGCCTGGCCGCCCGGTTCATGTCCTGGCAGCGCCCGGCGATCCGGTCGAGCACCCACGCCACGGCCTCGCGCTCGCCCAGCCCGAGCTGCCGCACCGCCAGCTCGACCAGGTTGTGCACGTCGCCGCGCTCCTTGGGCCGCGAGGCCACGTCGTTGCACCAGGCCGTGACGTCGCTGCAGGCCTCCACCAGCTCCCGCCACGGGTCGCACTGGACCACCCAGGCCGGCACCTCGACCCGCAGGCACGGCTCCACCAGGTCGTACAGGTAGGGGCCCACGGTGCCCCTGCGCAGGGCCGGGTACTCCTCCAGCGTCGGCATGCGCCCGGCGGCCCGGTTGTCGGCCTCGGTGCGGCAGGCGTCGGCCTGGCGGCGCAGGTTGACCGCGAAGCGGGCCCGCCACTGGTCGCTCATCCGCGCGCTGGTCACCCGCCACAGGTCGGCGAAGGCGGCCTCCAGCGGGTGCCGGGCCGCGCCCTTGAGCATGCCGCCGAAGATGTCCAGCGGGCACGACCCCTCGTCCAGCTCGTCGTCGAGGTGGAACAGCCAGGTCAGCCACTGGGCGAACAGCGCCGCCGCGGCCGCGTCGAACTCGGCGAACGCGCGCCCGGCCATCCGGTGGAAGCCCACCCCGGCGTCGGCGCGCAGGCCCGTCCGCCTGGCCCAGTCGATGACCGCGGCCTCGATGGCGTACACGGCCGGGTGCATCCGGCAGGGCGCCGCCATCGCCGGCACCCGCTCGACGAGCGGCAGCAGCGCCAGCGCGGGCGAGCCGCCCTTGCGCGGCAGCGGCAACATCGGCTTCCAGTGCAGGACCGAGCGGAGCGCGGTGCGCACCGTGGCGAACACGGTGGTGCTCACGGCCGTGTTCACAGCGGACCGTAAAGCCAGTTGCCCGCGGCGTTCGGGTCTGAGCTGCGGTAGTAGTCCTCGGCCGCGCGGATCAGCTCCTCGACGGTGAGCGCGCCTCTGCCCTCCCGGTCGAGCCGGTCGAACGCCTCGTCCACGTCGTCGTAGGCGGTGCCGAACGCGCTGAGCATCGTCCGGAACTCGCCCGGCCGGATCAGGCCGTCGCCGTCGCCGTCGCAGAGCTGGGCCACCGCCACCGTCGCCGGCCGGAACACCGGCTCGTACCGGTCGCCGGTGACGAACGCCGCCGTCATCCCGCCGCGGAAGTCCGTGCGCGCGATGCCGGAGTCGCCGTCGCGGTCGAGCGCCCGCGACAACGTCGACCAGATGCCGTCGAAGCTGCCGACGAGCCGGTTGCCGGTGACCGAGGTGGGGGACTCCCCGAAACCCACCAGCAGGCGTGCGCCCAGCCCCAGCAGGTCCTCCCGTTCGACGACGCCGTTGCCGTTCGCGTCGATGTGGTCGAACGCCCGATCGAGCTTGTGATTGAGCAGGTCGATAGCCACCAATGCCTCCCCCGAGACTAACTGCGTGATCACAGTAGATCTGGGCGGCCCCTTTGTCAGTGAGGCTCGCACCGGCACCCCCCGTAACGTGTGCGAAACACGGGCACGGCATGCTGATATCAAGACCCGCACCGTCTTCAACGAGGGGACGCCTTGGACCGCCAGCAGGAGTTCGTGCTCCGCACGCTAGAGGAACGCGACATCCGGTTCATCCGGCTCTGGTTCACCGACGTCCTCGGCTTCCTCAAGTCCGTCGCGATCGCGCCCGCCGAGCTGGAAGGCGCCTTCGCCGAGGGCATCGGCTTCGACGGCTCGGCGATCGAGGGCTTCGCCCGCGTCTACGAGTCCGACATGCTGGCCAAGCCCGATCCCTCGACGTTCCAGATCCTGCCCTGGCGCAGCGAGACGCCGGGCGCGGCGCGCATCTTCTGCGACATCCTGATGCCCGACGGCACCCCGTCGCACGCCGACCCGCGCTGGGTGCTCAAGCGCACCCTCGCCAAGTGCGCCGACATGGGCTTCACCTTCTACACCCACCCCGAGATCGAGTTCTTCCTGCTGAAGAACCGTCCCGAGGCCGGGCAGCGGCCCGAGCCGATCGACTCCGGCGGCTACTTCGACCACACGCCCCACAGCTCCGGCCACGACTTCCGGCGCCAGGCGATCATGATGCTGGAGTCGATGGGCATCTCCGTCGAGTTCAGCCACCACGAGGGCGCCCCCGGCCAGCAGGAGATCGACCTGCGCTACGCCGACGCGCTCACCACGGCCGACAACATCATGACGTTCCGGCTGATCATGAAGGAGGTCGCCCTGGAGCAGGGCATCTGGGCCTCGTTCATGCCCAAGCCGTTCACCGAGCACCCCGGCTCGGGCATGCACACGCACATGTCGCTGTTCGAGGGCGACCGCAACGCCTTCCACGAGGCGGGCACCGACTACCGGCTGTCGAAGATCGGCCGCTCGTTCATCGCGGGCCTGCTGCGGCACGCCGCCGAGATCACCGCCATCACCAACCAGTGGGTCAACTCCTACAAGCGGCTGTGGGGCGGCGCCGAGGCCATCGCGGGGCAGGGCGGCGAGGCGCCCTCCTACGTGTGCTGGGGGCACAACAACCGCTCGGCGCTGGTCCGGGTGCCCATGTACAAGCCGCACAAGGGCGGCTCGACCCGCGTCGAGTTCCGCTCCCTCGACTCGGCGTGCAACCCGTACCTGGCCTTCGCGCTGGTGCTGGCCGCCGGGCTCAAGGGCATCGAGGAGGGCTACGAGCTGCCGCCGGCCGCCGAGGACAACGTCTGGACCCTGACCAGCGCCGAGCGCCGGGCCCTGGGCATCCAGCCGCTGCCCGGCTCGCTCGACGAGGCCATCGCCGTCATGGAGCGCAGCGAGCTGGTGGCCGAGACGCTGGGCGAGCACGTCTTCGACTTCTTCCTGCGCAACAAGCGGGCCGAGTGGCGCGAGTACCGCCGTACGGTCACCGAGTTCGAGCTGGGCCGCTACCTGCCGGTGTTGTGAGGCCGGGCGGGGGAGACCCGCCCGGTTCAGCCCTTGAACTCGCGCACCTCGACCGGCAGCACGCCCACGGCGCGGGCGAGCCGGCGTCCCCACTCCAGCGCGGCGTCCAGGTCGGGGGCCCGGATGACGGTGAACCCGCCGACGTGCTCCTTGCCCTCGGTGTAGGGGCCGTCGGTGGTGAACGGCTCGTCCGCGCGCATCCGGATCACCGACGCCTGCTCGGCCGGGGCCAGGCCGCCGGAGAAGACCCACGCGCCGGCCGCGCGCATCTCCGCCTCGACCGCGCCGATGTCGCGCATGATCGGCTCCAGGACCGCGGGCTCGGGCGGCGGGCCGTCGGGCTCGAACAGGGTGAGCAGGTACTGCTTCATGGGTCCTCCCTCGTGCGTCCGCATCCTCGGACGCCGTCAGTCGGCGGGGGCGCGGTCGGCGCTGTCGAAGACGATGTGCTCCAGCAGGTCGGCCTCGGCGCGGGTGAGCACGTGCGCGCTGACGGCCGGGGCCGGGTCGCCGCCGGTCACCCGCGCCAGCAGGCTCTCCCAGCGGCGGCGGTGGCGGGCGAACGTGCGGGGCGCGACCACCCGGCCCCTGGCGTGCTGCCCGGCGACCGCCGCCTCCGGCGGCGCGTCGAGCAGCAGCAGGTGGAAGCTCGCCCGCTGCCTGCGGGCCAGCCAGGCGAACCCCTTCAGCACGTACGTGGCGCAGCCCCGGTTGTGCGCGAGGACCGCCTGACCGCCGGCCAGCGCCCGGCTGATGCGGCTCAGGTGGGTGGCGAACACCACGGCGCGGCGCACCGGACGGGGGGCCCAGAGGATCCGGCCGTCCCAGCGCAGGCGGGACTGCCCCGAGTCGATCACCACGACCGCGTCGGCGGCGACGGGCGCGCTCTCGGCGCCGTGGAGGCCGTAGAGGCGGCGCAGCAGCGTGGTCTTGCCGGCGCCGGGCAGCCCGGTCAGCACGACCAGCGACCCGGGCGGAAAGCGTAACGTCGCCCGCTGCACAGACCCACCCCGCCCGATCGGATTCGCTTCGACCCCTGTTCGCGCCAGCATAGGGCGCGGGGGCGCGCGGCGGGCGCGCCCGGCCGCCGGAACGGTCCGACGGGATTCACCGGGAATGGGCCCGGGGCGGGGAAATCACGGGATAAGGTACTGCCGACGCCTTGATCGGTCTCACCCCGGATACAGATGCGGCTCCGGGTTGGGGCCGATTTTCGTTGTTCCTCACCCCCGAGTCACATCCGTGCCATGGACGGCGCCGACCCTGGGAGGGGACGGCCGGGGGCGGCCGGGGAAGTTTCGGCCACGCCTGTGGCGTTATGGCATGAGTCGGCCGTCGGTCAGGGACCCCCAGCATCGTGGTAATCCGGGAGTCCAGTAAAATCGGCCTACTCTTTACGATATTTCCGGACTTCTCGCCTTCTGGGGCGATATTGGAGGGTGTGGCATGACGACGGCTGCCCTGCAGACCGTGTTGACCGTTCCCGAGCGTTTCCGGGGCCCGGTGGGAGTCGCCAACGGCGGCTGGATCGCGGGCACCATGGCAGAGGCGCTGAACGGCGGCCGATCAGCGGTCGAGGTCACGCTGCACGCGCCCACGCCCCTGGAGACCGAGCTGCGCCTGGAGCACGTCGCCAACAGCGTCTCGCTGTCCGACGGCGACAAGGTCCTGGTCGAGGCCATCCCCGTCGCGGAGACCCTGACCGGGCCCGGGTTCGTGCCGTTCACCGACGCCGCCCGCGCCGAGGCCGGGTTCGTCGGCCTGCAGGCCCACCCGTTCGCCGAGTGCTTCGCCTGCGGCCTGCGCGAGCCGGGCGACGGCCTGCGCATCTTCCCCGGCCCGGTGGAGGGCTCCGACCTGGTCGCCGCCGGCTGGCGGGTGCCGTTCACGGTGAGCGGCGAGGACGGCGTGCCCGCCTCGATCGTGGGCGCGGTGCTCGACTGCATCACCGGCTGGGCGCACTTCGGCCCCGGTGAGTCGGCCCTGCTCGGCCGCCTGGTCGTGCAGATCAACGGCCCGGTGCTGCCGGGTGGCCGCTACTCCGTCGTGGCCCGTCCGACCGGCCGCGACGGCCGCAAGATGTACGGCGAGAGCGGCATCTACGAGGACGACGGCACCCTGGTGGCCGCCGCCCGCGCCACGTGGATCGCTCCACGCTGACCTGCGTCTGCGAACGGCCCCCGAGCTCGGCTCGGGGGCCTTTCTCATGCCCCGGTGATCCGTTCCAGGACGGTCGTCACCGGCTGCTCGTCGAACAGGATCGTGTAGTGGTTGCAGTCGGGCACGACCTCGTCGCGCAGGCCGGGCACGCGGGCGGTCCAGGTGCGGGCGACCTCGTCGGGGAGCATGCCGGTGTCCTGGTTCAGCAGGCCGCGCGGGGCCCTGAGCAGGTGGGCGGGCGCCTTGATCGCGGCCAGCGCGGCGCCGATCTCGTCGGTCTCGGTGCGCATCCAGCGCCCGTCCGCCAGCACGGCCTCGCCGACCGCCCGCGAGCGCAGCGCGCCCTCGGGGCCGTCGAGGTCGTAGCGCACGTACGCCTCCACGTCGGGGCTCCAGTGGCCGACGAAGGCCGGATGGGCCTTGAAGAAGTCCACGTACTCCTCCGGCGAGGCGAACGTCCGGCGCAACCGGGCCAGCGCGGGGCCGAGCGTGGCCGCCAGCGCGGCGTCGGGGTCCTCGCCCTCGGGCAGGGGGAGGGGGAGGCCGCCGTCCACCAGGACGACCCGGTCGAAGTCGCGCTCGGCCGCGGCCAGCACGGCCACGTACGCGCCCATCGAATGGCCGGCCAGCACCGCGTCCGGGCCCGCGCCGACGTGCTCGGCGACGCGCAGGACGTCCTCGGCGTGCCGGGGCAGCCCGTACGGGCCGGGCAGGGAGGCGCTGTGACCACGGCCGCGCAGGTCCATCGCGATCAGCGACCACTCCTCGGGCAGCCGTCGTCCGACCGCGCCCCAGGCCATCAGCGAGGCGCTGATGCCGTGGACCGCGATGACCTTGCGGGGGCCGGTGCCGAACGTGGCGACGCGGAGCCCGTCCACTTCGTCGAATCTCATAGCCGGATCCTAGGGACGCCGTCCGGGGCCGGGAATCACCGGCCGTCGCGCGCGCAGTTCGCACGGCGGGCGTAAGGGCGTTTTCGCCAAAAAATGCGGATAAATTACCCGATATGCGCATCACCGTGATCGAGCACGAGGCCGGCGCCGGGCTCGGCTACCTGACGGACTGGCTGGGCCTGACCTGCGACGTCGTACGGCCGTACCGGGGCGAGCCGGTGCCGGAGCGGGCCGCCGACGGCCTGATCGTGCTCGGCGGCGCCGCGGCCGCCTGGGAGGACGAGCGCAGCCCCTGGCAGCCCGCCACCCGGGCCCTGCTGCGCCGCGCCGTGGCGGAGGGCACGCCCACGCTGGGCATCTGCCTCGGCGCCCAGCTTCTCACCATGGCGCTCGGCGGCACGGTCGAGCGCGGCGGGAACGGCCTGGAGGTGGGGGCGTGCGAGGTGGTCGCGCTGCCCGCCGCCGCCTCCGACCGGCTGCTGTCCGGCGTCCCGGCCAGGGCGACCGCCATCCAGTACCACCAGGACGCCATGACGCGGCTGCCGCAGGGCGCGGTGCCGCTGATGACCGGGGCCCAGTACCCGAACCAGGCCTACCGGGTCGGCGAGCGCGCCTGGGCGGTGCAGTTCCACCCCGAGGCCACCCCGGAGATCTTCACCTCCTGGACGGCGGAGTCGGACCTGGCGGCGGCCGAGGACCTGAACGCCGCCGTCAAGGCCGCCGAGCCCGCCCTGGTCGCGACCTGGCGCCCGGTGGCGCAGGCGTTCGCCCAGGTGGTCAAAGCCTCCCGCCCGACCTGACAGCCCAACCCGGGCGGCCAGGAGCCGGACGCCGGTGCGGGTCAGAACCAG
Source organism: Nonomuraea sp. NPDC004702 (assembly GCF_053601695.1). Lineage (NCBI taxonomy): Bacteria > Bacillati > Actinomycetota > Actinomycetes > Streptosporangiales > Streptosporangiaceae > Nonomuraea > Nonomuraea sp. NPDC004702. The sequence continues at coordinate 188,725 of NZ_JBSGCE010000012.1, read as the reverse complement.
CGGTCGCGGCCGAGGCCGTCCGTGGCAGATGACTCCGTGGCCGACGACTCAGCGGCCGATGGCTCGGCGGCCCGGTCGTGGCGGCGGGTGAGCAGGTGGGCGACCGCGTGCACGCCACCCACCGCCAGTGGCAGCGCCGCGAGCCCGAACGCGGCCGACCGCCCCGGCGCCGCCACCACCCCCGCCCGCCGCAACCGCCGCCACGCCCACGCCGAGAACGGGATCACCACCAGCGGCGCCGTCACCACCCCCGGCGTGTACCCCCGCGTGGCGGCCGCCTGCGCCAGGTGGACGACCCCGTGCAGCCCGAACCCGGCCAGCACCGCCTGGAACACCGGGCTGCGCCCGCCGCTGCGCGCCCCCAGCGCCGAGGCCCCCGCCACCACGCCGCCCATCAGCCCGATCGCCACGTTCACCCGCGCCTGCGACACCTCCAGCCGCTCCCACGGCACCCCCGGGTACAGCCGCTCCAGCCGGGGACGGGCCCGCCGCGCCCATCCCGCCATGGTCGCCAGCTCCTCGGCGTCGTGCACGGCCCAGGCCGCCAGCAGTCCCCAGGTCACCGCCGCGGGCATCCGGCTCATGTCGTCCCCCTCCTCAGCAAAACACAACGCTACGTTGCGTTGTACTCTACGGCTTTCCGGAAGCCACCTGTCAAGATGAGCAGGTGCCCAGGATCGAATCGACCGCCGCACGCCTGGCCAAGCTCGGCTTCGCCGACGGTGCCAGAGCCGCCCAGCTGCTCGACCGCACCCCGGCCGACCTCGACGACCTCCTGGAGTTCCTGGTCGCCGTGGCCGATCCCGACCTGGCCCTGGTCTCGCTGACCCGCCTGGCCGAGCGCGAGCCGGCCGTCCTGACCGCGGTGCGCGAGGACGAGCGGCTCAGGGCGCGCCTGTTCGCCGTGCTCGGCGTCAGCGCCGCGCTCGGCGAGCACCTGGTCCGCCACCCCGGGCAGACGGCCCTGCTGGCCGAGCCCGAGCTGGGCGAGGCGCGCGCCGCGCTGCTGCGCGCCGTCGGCGCCGAGCCCGGCGAGCCCGAGCCGCGCGCCGGCGACCCCGACCCGCTGGTGGCGCTGCGGGTCGCCTACCGGGGCCGGCTCATGCACCTGGCCGCCCGCGACCTGACCGGGCAGGCCACGCTCGCGGAGGTCATGGCCGAGCTGTCCGACCTGGCCGGCGCGGCGCTGGAGGCCGCCCTCGCGATCGCCCGCGCCGAGGTCGACGACTCCGAGGCGCGCCTGGCGGTCATCGGCATGGGCAAGTGCGGCGCGCGCGAGCTCAACTACATCAGCGACGTCGACGTGATCTTCGTCGCCGAGCCGCGCGAGGGCGCCGACGAGACCAAGGCGCTGCGGTCGGCGACCCGGCTGGCCCAGGCCATGATGCGGGCCTGCACGGCGGCCACCCAGGAGGGCTCGCTGTGGGAGGTCGACGCCGGCCTGCGCCCCGAGGGGCGGTCCGGCCCGCTGGTCCGCACCCTGGCCAGCCACCTGGCCTACTACCGCCGCTGGGCCAAGACCTGGGAGTTCCAGGCGCTGCTCAAGGCCCGTCCGGTGGCGGGCGACCAGGAGCTCGGCGAGTCCTACGTCCAGGCGGTCAACGACCTGGTCTGGACGGCCGCCACCCGCGAGCACTTCGTCGAGGACGTCCAGGCCATGCGCCGCCGCGTCGAGTCGCACGTGCGCGCCGAGGGGGAGCGGCAGCTCAAGCTGGGGCCCGGCGGGCTGCGCGACATCGAGTTCGCCGTCCAGCTCCTGCAGCTCGTGCACGGCAGGCTCGACCCGCTGCTGCGCCGCCGGGCCACCCTCCCGGCCCTGGCCGCCCTCTCCCGCGGCGGCTACGTCGGCCGCGACGACTCGCGCGGGCTCGCCGAGGCGTATTCGTTCCTGCGCCAGGTCGAGCACCTGTTGCAGCTCCACCGGCTGCGGCGGACCCACCTGCTGCCCACCGACGAGGCCGACCTGCGCAGGCTCGGCCGTGCCCTCGGCATGCAGGCCGACCCGGTGGGGGAGTTCACCGCCCGGTGGCGCCGGCACGCCATGGAGGCGCGGCGGCTGCACGAGAAGCTGTTCTACCGGCCGCTGCTCCAGGCGGTGGCCCGGCTGCCGGAGTCGGAGGCGCGGCTGTCCACGGCCGCGGCGGCGGCCCGGCTGGAGGCGCTCGGCTACGTCGATCCGAGCGGCGCCCTGCGGCACATCGCCGCGCTGACCACGGGCGTGTCCAGGCGCGCGGCCATCCAGCGCACGCTGCTGCCCGTCATGCTCGGCTGGTTCGCCGACACGCCCGACCCCGACGCGGCGCTGCTCGGCTTCCGCCAGGTCAGCGACAAGCTCGGCAGCACCCCCTGGTACCTGCGGCTGCTGCGTGACGAGACGGCGGTGGCCGCCCGCATGGCGCGGGTGCTCGGCACCGGCCGCTACGCCACCGGACTGCTCATGCACGCCCCCGACGCGGTCGCGATGCTCGGCTCCGACGCGGAGCTGGCCGTGCGCCCGCCCGAGTCGCTGCGCGGCGAGGCGTCGGCCGCGGTGTCCCGGCACGCCGGCGACCCGGAGACCGCGGTGGCGGCCGTGCGCGGGCTGCGCCGCAGGGAGCTGTTCCGCACGGCCGTCGCCGACATCTCGGGGCTGCTCGACATCGAGGCCGTCGGCACGGCCCTGTCGTCGCTCACCGACGTGACCCTGCAGGCCGCGCTCGACGCCGCGCTGGCCAAGGCCCCCGACGTGACCAAATTCGCGGTCGTCGCCATGGGCCGGCTCGGCGGCATGGAGTGCTCGTACGCCAGCGACGCCGACGTGATGTTCGTGCACTCGCCGCTGCCCGGCGTCGAGGAGCGGGAGGCCACCGACGCCGCCTTCGCCGTGGCCAACGAGCTGCGCCGGCTGCTGTCGCTGCCCGCGCCCGACCCGCCGCTGCTCATCGACCCCGACCTGCGCCCCGAGGGCCGCCAGGGGCCGCTGGTGCGCACGCTGGCCTCCTACCGGGCCTACTACGCCCGCTGGTCGTCGCCGTGGGAGGCGCAGGCGCTGCTGCGCGCCCGCTTCTCGGCCGGCGACGCCTCGCTCGGCGCCGCGTTCACGTCCGTGATCGACGAGCTGCGCTACCCGGCCGGCGGGCTGCGCGAGGACGCGATCAGGGAGATCAGGCGGCTCAAGGCGCGCATGGAGGCCGAGCGGCTGCCGCGCGGCGCCGACCCCGCCCTGCACACCAAGCTCGGCCCCGGCGGGCTGTCGGACGTGGAGTGGGTGGCCCAGCTGCTCCAGCTCTGCCACGCGGGCGAGGTGCCGGCCCTGCGCACCACCCGTACCATCGGGGCGCTGCGCGCGGCGGCGGCCGAGGGGCTGCTGGACCCGGACGACGAGCGCGTGCTGGCCGAGGCGTGGCGGTTCGCCTCCCGGGTCCGCGACGCGATCATGCTGGTCCGGGGCAGGCCGGGGGACAGCGTGCCGGCCGAGGCGGGGGAGCGCCGGCTCATCGCCCGTACGCTCGGCTACCCGCCGGACGGCTCGGAGGACTTCCTCGACGACTACCGCCGCGTCACCCGCCGCGCCCGCCAGGTCGTCGAGCGCGTCTTCTACGGGGGTTGATCCCGGTCCGCGGCCGGGTGTATCAAGGCGCAGGTGTTATCCGTTTACGTGGACCTGGCCCTCGGCCTGGTGGTGTCGTTCCTGCTGCTCTCACTGCTGGTGAGCGGGGTCAACGAGGCGTTCGTGCGCCTGCTCGCGATCCGCAGCAAGTTCCTGTGGGCCTACCTCAGGGACACCCTCGACGGCGCCGACGCGCAGGGCAGGTCGTGGCTGCCCGCCAAGGTGCGCGACGTGTTCGCCGCGCTGCCGTTCACCCGTGATCCCCGGCCGGTCCACAGCGACCAGCCCGCCCCCGCCGAGCCCGGCACGCTGCCGGTCGCCGAGCCCAAGGCGCAGGACGCCATGGTCAGGCTGCTGTACGAACGCGTCCAGGAGATCGACCACCCGACGAAGGGCCGGACGAGCATCGCCAACATCCCGCCGGGGCGCTTCGCCGTCGCCCTGATGGAGATGGCGGCCGCCGAGCCCGAGGGCGTCGAGGGCTTCCTGGCCAAGCTCAAGGAGATGGGCAGCCCCCTGTACGGCCACCTGCGCGGCGTCTGGGAGACCGCGCAGCGCGACCTCGACCGGTTCAGGCAGGGCGTCGAGACCTGGTTCGACGGCGAGATGGAACGCCTGTCGATGTTGTACAAGCGCTACGTCAAGTGGGTGGTGGCCGTCCTCGGCCTCCTGGTCACGCTGCTGTTCACCATGGACGGCCTGGAGTACGGCAAGACGCTGCTGCGCGACAACGCCTTCCGCGCCTCGGTGACCGCCGTGGCCGAGGCGGGCCCGGCGGCCTACGACGAGCTCAAGGCCCGGTGCGGCCAGTCCGACCCCGTGCCGTGCATCACCGAGACGCTCAGCGAGCCCGCGATGGTGCAGATGCTCCAGCACGCGCTGGTCAGCATCGCCATCCCGGCCGAGGGCGACCCCACGCTGCACTGGAACGGCGCCACCTGGTGGAGCCGGCTCACCACCCCCAGCCACTGGCCCGGCTACCTGCTGACGTACGTGGCCCTGCTGTTCGGCGCCCCCTTCTGGTGGGACGTGTTCCGCCGCATCACCGGCATCAAGGCCCGGCGCAAGGACCAGTGAACAGGCCGCCGGATCAGGCGCTCATGGCGTACAGCACGTCCCGCAGCGACTCCTCGCGTCCGCGCAGCCAGACCAGGCGCAGGGCCAGCGCGGGCGCCCGGCAGTCGAGCGCGACCAGCGCGCCGGAGCCGAGGTCGGCGCCCAGCGCGAAGTCCGGCAGCAGGGCCTGCCCGAAGCCCTGCCTGGCCCACTCGCGGGCGGTGGCGATGCTGGTCAGCTCCCTGCGCGGCACGTCCGGGCCGAACGCCTGGTCGGCCGCGAGCCGGATCGAGCAGCCGGGCGGGCTCACCAGCAGCGGCTCCCGCTCGCCGTCCGGCGCGGCGACCAGCGACAGCGCGACCTCGCCGACGTCGAGGAAGTCCATGCCGGGCGGCGGGGTGAACCCGAGGCCGCCGATCCGCGGGCCGAGGTCGAGCAGGAGCGCCGCGTCCAGGTCGCCGGAGGCCACCTGGGCCAGCAGGTCCTGCCGCATCAGGGAGCGCACGTCCACGTCCAGGTCGGGGCGGCGTTCGGACAGGCGGCGCAGCACGGCCGGCAGCCGGGCGGCGGCCAGCATCTCCAGCGCGCCGACGCGCACCCGGCGGCGCCGGCCGGTGACCGCGCGGCGCACCTCCTCGGCGTGGTCGAGCAGGCCCTGCGCGCGGCCGAGCAGTGCCGCGCCGGCCTCGGTCAGCCGCATGCCCTGCGGCGTGCGCTCGAACAGCGGCACGCCGAGGCTGCCCTCCAGCCTGCGCACCTGCTCCGACACCGAGGCCGGGGCCAGGCCGAGCGCGTTCGCCGCGCCGGTGACGGTGCCCGCCCCCGCGACGGCGACAAAGCCCCTCAACTGCCGCAAGTCCATATAAAGCAGCATAAGGTTTTCCCGAATGCCCCGTACGGCGCCGCCTGTTGAGGCGGAAAGCGGCGTTTGACCAGGCTGTGGGCATGCGAATGTTCGGTTTCTCCCTCGCCTACTTCCTGGTGATCCTCGACACGACCGTGCTGACGATCGCGCTGCCGGACCTGCGCGCCTCCCTCGGCGGCTCGCTGGCCGGGCAGCAGTGGGCGGTCAACGCCTACACCGTCGCCTTCGCCGCGTCGCTGCTCACCGCCGGCGCCGTGGCCGACCGGTTCGGCGCGGCCCGCGTCTTCAAGGCCGGGGTGGCGTTGTTCGGCGCGCTGTCGCTGCTCAGCGCGGCGGCGCCGGACCTCGGCGTGCTGGTCGTGCTGCGCGCGCTGCTCGGCGTGGCCGCGGCGCTGTGCACCGGCGGCTCGCTCGGGCTGCTCGCCGAGATGTTCCCGGCGCCCGCCGCCCGTGCCCGCGCCACCGGCCTGTGGGCGGCCGTCACCGGCTCGGCGCTGGCCGCCGGCCCCCTGCTCGGCGGCCTCCTGGTCGGACTGTCCGGCTGGCGCGCGGTCTTCCTGGTCAACGTGCCCTTCGCCGTGCTCAGCCTGCTGATCATGCGGAACGTCGCCTCCCCGCGCGGCTCCCGGCGGATCGACTGGCAGGTCCAGGCCCTGGCCTGCGTGCTGCTCGGCCTGGTCGCCGAGGCCCTGATCGACAGCTCCGCGCTCGCCGCCGGGCTGGCCGTGGCCGTCCTGGTGGCGCTGGTGCTGGTGGAGCGCCGCAGCCACGCCCCCGCCCTGCCCGGCGGCCTGCTCGCCGCCACCTGGCCGGAGCTGCTGGCCGGGACGGTCGCCAACTTCGCCTTCTCCGGCGCGCTGTTCGTGCTCACCCTCCTCCTCCAGGACACCCGCCACCTGTCGCCGGTCGCCGCCGGGCTCGCCTTCCTGCCGCTCACCCTGCCCATGACGGTGAACCCGCTGCTCACCGGCCGCCTGGTGGCCCGCTACGGCCCCCGTCCGCCGATCCTGGGCGGTCTCGCCCTCCTCGCTACCGGTCTGGCGGGGGTGGCGTTCACCGACGTGCTCGCGCCCTGGCTGGTGGTCATGGGGTTCGGGCTGTCGTTCGTGTTCCCGGCGCTGATGGCGGGCATGGTGAACGCCGCCCCCGCCGGCACGGCCGGCACCGCGGGCGGCGTGCTGAACGCCTCCCGCCAGGTCGGCGCCACCCTCGGCGTGGCGGTGCTGGGCATCGTCGGGCGGCCCCTGCTCGCCGCGGCCGTCCTGACGGCGGCGACGTTCGGCTGCTACGCCCTGGCCGCCGCCCGCGCCCGGCATGCCGCGCGGGGACGGCGGGAGGCCGCCGCAGTATCGTGAGGCGCACGAGTCAGACGACCGGCGAGGTGACAGTGCGTTTCCAGCATTCCGCGGACATCTGGCGGGACTTCCCCGACCTGGTGCCCTTCGCGCTCCACGTGGCGGGCGTCGACGCCGCCGCCCGCGTCGACGACCAGGTGGCCCGCTACGGCGACCTGGCCGCCCGGCGGGCCGCGCCCGAGAGCGAGCTGCCCGAGATCCAGGCGTGGCGGCGGGCGTTCACCCGGATGGGGCTCAAGCCGACGCAGTACCGGTGCGCGTCGGAGTCGCTGCTGCGCCGCTTCAGGAAGGAGGGCGCACTGCCGCGCCTGCATCCCCTGATCGACCTGTGCAACGCGGTCTCGATCGCCTTCGCCGTGCCGGTGGCGGTGTTCGACGTCTCCCGCGTCTCCGGCTTCGTCGAGGTGCGGTACGCCTCGGGCGAGGAGACGTACCTGACCTTCTCCGGCGAGACGGAGCACCCGGCCGCCGGAGAAGTGATCTTCGCCGACGCGGACGACCAGGCGCACGCGCGCCGCTGGACCAACCGGCAGAGCGGCCTGTCGGCGGTCCGCGACACCACCACCGACGTGCTCATCGTGGCCGAGGCCCTGCACGAGACGGCCCGCGCGGACGTCGAACGCCTGGCCACGGCCCTCTACGACGAGCTGACCGCCCTGTGGCCGGTGTCGCCGAAGTCGGAGATCCTCACCGCGTCGGCGCCCCGCTTCGACTTCTGACCACGGGGCGGTCCCCGCTCACGGCTCAGCAGGGCGTGAAGTAGACCTTCTGGGTGCCCGACAGGACGCCCCACTCGCCGGCGGGCTGGCCGCAGCCGAACCAGCGCTGGCCGACGAGCTGGTCGCCGTTGAAGTAGGCGAAGACGACGAGGAGGTCGCCACCGGGCGGCGGCGGCGGGATGGCGTGAGCCGGGGTCGAACCGAGACAGAGCGCGCCGGCGGCCAGCACCGTGGCTAACAGCCCTCGTCTGATCCTCATGACGGTCCTCCAGATCCTTCGGGCGCGTTCGGCCGATGGCCGGTTGCGTGATCTGGGATCAAGGTAACCGCGTTCGCCGACCCCCGCCAGAGCCCTCCAACGGGCCGTTGCGGGGCCGCGGAACGGCTGCCACGCTCTCCCCATGAGCCAGTTGCTCGCCCAGCTGCCCGCGCTGCTTGGCGTCGTCGTCGGCGCCCTGGCGACGCTGGCCACGACCCGAGCGGCCGACCGGGCTCGATGGAACCGGGAGCTGCGGACACGATGGGACGCCCAGCGTCTCGACGCCTACATGCAGTACGCCGGCACGCTCAAGGATCTGTCGGTCCTGGCACACAGGGCGACCGCGAGAAAGCGGCCGGGGTCGCGCAGCGAGCCGATCGACGCCGAGGAGGTCGGCCGCCTCTACGCGGAGGCGGAGGACCGCCGGACCAGGACGTGGGAGGGCGTTCTGCTCCTGGGCGACGCGGCCACCGTGGAGGCGGCCCGCGCGTGGCGCGGGGCGATCGAGCGGCTGAACGACTTCACCCGGGGCCTCACCGACGACTGGGAGTCGTGGGGTCCGGCGGTCCGCCGGGTCGACGAGGCGCGGGACGCGTACTACGCGGCCGCTCGGCGAAGCCTCGTCGTCGGCGGTGGAGAGGCCCCCCAGGCGACCTTCCTGGGCAAGGCGATCGACCGGCCTGAAGGGCGCGGTGGCTCCGTTGCGCGGGAGTGAGCGAGAAGGGGCCCGGTGCCGTCATCGGCGCCGGGCCCCCTTCGTTCCGGGTTCTCCCGAGGGGAGAACCGCGGCCTCACACGTCGTAGTACAGCTCGAACTCGTGCGGGTGCGGACGCAGGCGGATCGGGTCGACCTCGTTCTCCCGCTTGTACGACACCCAGGTCTCGATCAGGTCGGGCGTGAACACGCCGCCTTCGAGCAGGTAGTCGTGGTCGGCCTCCAGCGCGTCGAGCACCTCGGGCAGCGAGCCGGGCACCTGCGGCACCTGGCGGGCCTCCTCCGGCGGCAGCTCGTACAGGTCCTTGTCGACCGGCTCCGGCGGCTCGATCTTGTTGCGGATGCCGTCGATCCCCGCCATCAGCATCGCCGAGAAGGCGAAGTACGGGTTGCACGACGGGTCGGGCACGCGGAACTCGATGCGCTTGGCCTTCGGGTTGGACCCCGTGATCGGGATGCGCACGCAGGCCGAGCGGTTGCGCTGGGAGTAGACCAGGTTGACCGGGGCCTCGTAGCCCGGGACCAGGCGGTGGTAGGAGTTGACCGTCGGGTTGGTGAAGGCCAGCAGCGACGGCGCGTGCCGCAGCAGGCCGCCGATGTAGTAGCGGGCGGTGTCGGACAGGCCCGCGTAGCCGACCTCGTCGTAGAACAGCGGCGAGCCGTCCTTCCACAGCGACTGGTGGCAGTGCATGCCGGAGCCGTTGTCACCGAAGATCGGCTTGGGCATGAACGTGACGGTGTGGCCGTACTCCAGGGCGGTGCTCTTGATGACGTACTTGTAGAGCATCAGGTTGTCGGCCGTCTTGAGCAGCGTGCCGAACCTGAAGTCGATCTCCGCCTGGCCCGCCGTGCCGACCTCGTGGTGCTGCATCTCGACGTCGATGCCGCACTCGATGAGGTTGCGCACCATCTCCGAACGCAGGTCGGTGAAGTGGTCCATCGGCGGGACCGGGAAGTAGCCGCCCTTGTAGCGCGGCTTGTAGCCCAGGTTGCCGCCCTCGGCCCGCTTGCCGGTGTTCCAGGCGCCCTCGATGGAGTCGATGTAGTAGTAGCCGGCGTTCGCCTTCGTCTCGAAGCGCACGTCGTCGAAGATGTAGAACTCGGCCTCGGGGCCGAAGTAGGCCGTGTCGGCGATGCCGGTGCCCTTGAGGTACTCCTCGGCCTTGCGCGCCACGTTGCGCGGGTCGCGGCTGTAGGCCTCGCCGGTCAGCGGGTCGTGCACGAAGAAGTTGAGATTGAGCGTCTTGTGCTGGCGGAACGGGTCGAGCACCGCGCTGGACGGGTCGGGCAGTAGCAGCATGTCCGACTCGTGGATCGCCTGGAAGCCGCGGATGGACGAGCCGTCGAACATGAGCCCGTCGGTGAAGACGTTCGCGCCGAAGTTCTCGACCGGGAAGGTGAAGTGGTGCGTCGTCCCCGGCAGGTCGGTGAACCTGACATCGACGAACTGCACCCCTTCGTCACTGATGAACTTCAGGACGTCGTCGGCGGAGTTGAACACTCTCGAACCTCCCTGAGGGACTGGCCATCATGCCGACGCTAGGTCGCGGCCGTTTCCGTACGGTGTCTCGATTGTTTCGCATGTGTTACGCAGGGTCACGTCCCTTGGGACGTGTCGCAGCCTCCGTCGAAATCCGGCCGGACGTCCAGGTCGTAGGGGTCGGTGGCCGGGCCCGTCGGCGCGACGGAACCGGGCGGGTCGTCCTCGTAGACGGGGTGGACGAACCCGTCGTCGATGTCGCAGTCGGCCGGGGTGCTGCTCATGCCCCAGTCCACGTACACGGCGGGCTTGCCGTCCGAGCGGTAGAGCTGCACCTCGCCGGTGAGCTGCGAGACCAGCCGCATGGTGGTGGCCGGCACGCCGGGGCGGCGCACGGCGTAGACGGCCAGGTAGTTCACGTCGACCTTGACGCCGTGCAGCCCGTCCTCCCGGAAGGTGCCGAGGCGGGCGATGCCGTTGATCTTGACCACGTCGGTGGCGAGCTCGGCGCTGCCGGGGGCGAAGCTGTGCACCATCTGCCGGCTGTCGTACTTCTTGCCGCCCAGCTCTTTGGAGAACTCCTCGCGCTGGTCGGGGTCGAGCAGCCCGGCGAACGCCTTGGGCCTGCCGCCCAGCAGCGTCTCGCGGTCGAGCAGGGCCGCCGCCAGCAGGGCGCGGGTGCGCTCCAGGCCCTTGGCCACCTCCGCCTTCGACAGGCCGCCCAGCGCCTTCGCCGCCGGCATCACGAGGCCCGCGGCGCCGTCGGCGTAGCGCTCGGCGGGCGAGCCGGCGAAGGGGTCGTCCGCGTCGACGGGGTTCGCGGGCAGGGACAGGGCCTCCAGGCCGGGGTTCCCGCCGAGCAGGTCGGGGCGGTAGGTGACCACGAGCCCCGCGGCGCCCACGATCGCGCACAACGCGATCAGGGCGACCGACATGCGCCCGAGCCGGCGCGGACCGTGGCCGACCGGCACGTGATCGGCGGGTAAGCGGTCCCGCCGCGGCGGGCGTGGCGCGCGTTGCCGCGTCACGCCTTCCTTGGCCCCCTTGGCGGCGGATGAGCGCATCCTGCGGCGCTCGCCCTCGTCGATCTGCGCGATCACCTCGTTGAAGCGCGCGTCAAGGTCATCCCCGTGTGGCATGGCGACCATGATGGCGAGGGCAGAGCGCGGTTGGGTCACGATGCCGACCGCCCCGGGGGCCGGATACCGTTGACGGCATGAGCAGCAACGAGCCTCGGTGGACGCAGACCTGGCTGGGCGGCATCCGGTCCGCCGGGATCGACCTCGGATACCCGGGTGAGCGTCTCGGGCTGCCCGAGGAGGGCAGCGGATCGGTCGCCGGGTGGGGGCGCAGGATCGCCGCGCTCGTGATCGACTGGATGATCTGCACCTGGGTCGTCGTGCAGCTGCTGCTCAGGATGAACCCGGCCGAGTCCCCGTGGGCGCCGGCGCTGGTGTTCGCGCTCCAATACCTGCTGCTCGTCGGCTTCATGGGCCAGACGTTCGGCCACCGGCTGGCCGGCGTCCGCGTCGCCGCCATGGACGGCGGCGCCCCGCGCCTGCTGCCCGTGCTGGTGCGCACCGTCCTGCTCGGCCTGGCCCTGCCGGCCCTGATCTGGGACCGTGACCACCGCGGGGTGCACGACCGGGTGTCCAACACCATGGTCGTCCGGATGTGACGACCCGCCGGGCCGGGGCGGGCCGGTGGTTCGGCCCGCTCATGGTGGCGGCGGTGTGCGTGCAGGCGGCGACGTTCGCGGCCCGTCCGATGGTCAGCTACCGGGCCATCGAGATCGGCGCGGGCAACCTCGGCATCGGGCTCATCACCGCCGGGTTCTCGGTGCTCCCGCTCTTCGCGGCCGTCTCCGTCGGGCGCTGGGTGGACGCCTCCGGCGAGCGCGGCGCGGCCCTGCTGGGCGCCGCGCTGATCACCGGCAGCGCCTTGGCCCTGGCCGTGGCCCGCTCGTTGTGGACGCTGGTGCTGCTCAACGCGCTGTTCGGGCTCGGGCACCTGCTGTCCGTCGTCGCCCAGCAGGCCGTCATCGCCAACCGGGTGGCCGCCGGGGGCCACGACCGCGCCTACGCGCGCTTCACCGTGTTCACCTCGCTCGGCCAGCTCGCCGGGCCGTCCGCCGCGGCCCTCGTGGCGGGCGGCACGCTCGCCACCGGTGGCGACGCGGGGGGTGCGGCCGGCGTCGGGCCCGCCCTCGTCGTGGCGGCCGGGTTCGGGCTGGTGGCGGGGCTGGCGAGCCTGTGGACCGACGGGCCGGGCCCGGCGCGCGGGCGGGCCGCCGTCCGGCGTTTCCCGCTGCGCGGCACGCTCGGCCAGGAGGGCATGTGGCAGGCCCTGGTCACGAGCCTGGCCACGGTGTCCACGATCGACCTGGTGCTGGCGTACCTGCCGGCCTGGGGGCAGAGCCGCGGCGCCGGGGTGGCCGCGGTCGGCGCGCTGCTGGCGCTGCGGGCCGCCACCACCATGGCGAGCAGGCTCGCCATGGAACGCCTGGCCCTGCGGTACGGCCGCCGCGCCGTCCTGGTGACCAGCACCGTCGCCGCCGCGGTCACCGTCGCCGCGCTGCCGCTGTGCGGCCCGGCCGCCGCGGTGCCGGTGGTCGCGCTGATGGGGTTCGCGCTGGGGCTGGGCCAGCCGCTGACGCTGTCCTGGGTGGCCGGTCGCGCGCGGGCCGGCGAGCGCGGCACGGCGCTCGCGCTGCGCCTGACCGGCAACCGGCTGGGTCAGGTGCTGGTGCCCGCCGTGGCGGGCGTGGTGGCGGGGGCGACCGGCGTGCTCGGCGTCTTCGCGCTGAGCGCCGCCATGCTCGCCGCCACCGCCGGGCTGGCCGCCCGCGCGCCGATGAGCACCGCGGAGTAGGAAACCGTACCGGGTTTGTTTTCCTACCCGGTACGGTTATCGTGGAGTCATGATGGCGGGGCTCAGGGAGCGCAAGAAGGAGCAGACGCGGCGGCGCATCGCGGAGACGGCTCTGCGGCTGTTCGCCGAGCGCGGCTACGACGCGGTGACGGTCAACGAGATCGCCGAGGCGGCCGGGGTCGCGAAGGTCACGCTGTTCGCGTACTTCCCCAGCAAGGAGTGCCTGGCCCTCGACGGCGTCACGGAGGACACGGCCGCGATCGTGGCGGGCCGGGCGCCGGGCGTCTCGCCGCTCGGCGCGCTGCGCGAGCACTACCGGACGATGGCCGCCCAGGGGGCGCGGGACGTGGACGTGGAGGGGCTGCTGACCCGCGTCCGGGTGATCGCGGCCACCCCGGCGCTGCTGGCGGCCGTCCAGCAGACCCATGCGGGGGAGCGGCACGCGCTGGCCGCGGCGCTGGGCGAGGCCGTGGGCGCGCCCGCGGGCGACCTGACCGCCCAGCTCATGGCGGCCCAGATCACCGCCACGATCACCACGCTGCAGGAGGCGTTCTTCCACCGGCTCGCCTCGGGGGGCTCGCTGGAGGAGGCGGGCCGGCTGCTGGCGGACGACGTCGAGACGGCCTTCGATCTCCTCGAAAACGGCTTTTCATCCATAAAAGGGGAAAAATAGTGATAAAAGGGATTAACTATGACACCGGGTTTCTGAACGGCCCGCAGCTCAGCCGCCGGACCTTCGATCCCGACGTCGTCGCCCGCGAGATGCGGGTGATCGCCGACGAGCTCCACTGCACGGCCGTCCGCGTCTCCGGCGGCGATCCCGACCGGCTCTCCGTCGCGGCCGAGCGGGCCGCGGCGGCCGGTCTGGAGGTGTGGTTCGCGCCCTTCCCCGTGGACGCCACCCCCGAGCAGGCCGTCGCCCTCTACGCCGACTGCGCCGCGCGCGCCGAGTCCCTGCGCCGCACCGGCGCCGAGGTGGTGCTGGTCGCCGGGTGCGAGACCAGCGCGTTCTGCCACGGTTTCATCCCCGGCGCCACGTACGGCGAGCGCCTGCAGGCCATGACGACGGCCGACCTCGCCTGGTGGCAGACGACGGCCGCCGACGTCGCGCCCCGCTTCAACGCCTTCCTGGCCGAGGCCGCCGCGGCGGTCAGGGCCCGGTTCGGCGGCCGGCTCACGTACGCGTCGGGCCCCTGGGAGTTCGTCGACTGGACGCCCTTCGACATCGTCGGCGTCGACGCCTACCGCGCCGCCCACAACGCCGCCGACTTCCCCGCGGAGGTGCGCGCCCACTTCGCCCACGGCAAGCCGGTGGCCGCCACCGAGTTCGGCACCTGCGCCTACAAGGGCGCGGGGGAGCGGGGCGGCTCGGCGTACCTGGTGCCCGAGGGGGCCGTGCCCGACGAGGGCGAGCAGGTCCGCTACTTCGCGGAGTTGCTCGACGTCTTCGAGGCCGAGGGCCTGGCGGCCGCGTTCTGGTTCACCTTCGCCGCCTACAACCGGCGCGGCGCCGACGATCTCGGCTCCTACGGCGTGGTCAGGATGCTCGACGAGACCCGCTGGGAGCCCAAGGAGGTCTTCGCGGCCCTGGCGGCTAGGTATTCGCGCAGGTGAAGATGGCCGTGCCGGGGATGTGCCGGCCGCGCAGCGGGCTCCAGCCGCCCCACGCCCGCTCGTGCCCCTGCGGCCACTCCGGCTCCAGCAGGCCGGTGAGGGTCAGCCCGGAGGCGGCCAGCAGGCCGATCCAGTCGCCCATCGTGCGGTGGTGCTCGACGTAGGAGGGGGTGCCGTCGTCGTCCCGCTCGATGTAGGGCGAGCGGTCGAAGTAGGAGCGGTCGGAGGTGAGCCCGCGCGGGCCGGGATCGTCGGGGAAGGCCCACCGGATCGGGTGGCTCACCGAGAACACGAACCGGCCGCCCGGCCGCAGCACCCGGCGCACCTCGCGGAAGACCGCCAGCGGGTCGGCCACGAACGGCAGCGCCCCGTACGCCGAGCAGGCCAGGTCGAAGGCGTCGGACGCGTACGGCAGCGACTCGGCGTCGGCCTGCGCCACGGGCACGCGCAGGCCGGTGTCGAGGTCGATGCGCTGGGAGTGGCGCAACTGCCGGTGGGAGATGTCGAAGGCGGCCACCCGGGCCCCCTGCGTCACCAGCCACCGCGCGCACTGCGCCGCGCCGCAGCCGATCTCCAGCACCCGCCGGCCGCGCACCTCGCCCAGGAGATGCGCCTCGGCCTCGTCGACGCCCTCGGGGCACCAGACGAACCCGGTGTCCCGCAGGAAGCCGCCGTGCTCGACCTGGTAGTCGTCGGCGTTGCCGTCCCACCAGTGGCGGTTGGCCCGCGAGGAGACCGACAGCACTAGCGCATCTTCGGGCCGCGCGGCATGCGGGCCCCCTTGGGCATCGGGCCCTTGGGCATCGGCAGGTTCTTCGGCAGCGAGCGCAGCCGGTCCTTGACCTCGTTGACCGAGGGCTTCTTCAGGTTGCGCGGCAGCTTCATGATGTGCCGCTGGAGCTTGGCGATCGGCACCTGGCCCTCGCCGTCGCCGCACTGGATGTCGTAGATCTCGACGCCCAGCACCACGCGCGCGACCCGCTTCTTCTCGGCCGCGAGCATCTTGGCCACCCGGTTGCCCGGCCCCTCGGAGACCAGCACGACCCCCGGGAAGCCGACGACGAGGTGGACCAGGTCCTGGTCACGGTTGACGGCGATGGCCGGGGTGACCTGCCAGTTGCCCCGCATGCCCTGCAGGACCGCGGCGGCGGCGCCGGTCTGGCCGTGCAGGATCGAGTACTGGGCCTTCTGGGCGAGCTGGCCGAAGACGACCAGCCCGACGGTGAGCGCGGCCAGGACGCCGATGAACACCGAATACCACAGGTAGTCCGTGACCAGGCCGATCACGACGACCACAGCCAGCGTGCCCACCGCCGAGAGGAAGACGATCGGCATCCCCTTGGGATTGGCCTGCTTGATGATCTGCGCGATCATGCGGAGCTGCTTGATGCGCCCCGGCTTCTCTGGATCCTCGGACTTTGCCATGCTCAGAAGGATACAAACCAACTGGTGCACTATGGAAAACGCGACCGGCCTTTGTCGCTAGATCTTCACCGTGATCGACAGCCTCGGGTCCGCGACGTGGTGCGACGCCTGGAGCGTGTACTCGCCCTCGACCGTGCGCCAGCCGTCCTCCCACACCTGGAAGGCGCTGTCGGGCAGGAACACGGTCGTGATCACGGTCTCTCCCGGCCCGGCCTCGACCACGTCGAACCCGGCCAGGCGGCGGTCGGCGCCCCGGCAGAGGTAGAGCTGCACGACCTCGCGGCCGAAGCGGTCGCCGGTGTTGGTCAGCGCGACGGTCACGGTCGTGCCCTCGGCGGCGATGGAGTCGTAGCTCCACGTCGTGTAGCCGAGGCCGTGGCCGAACCAGAAGGCCGGAGCCCGCCCCGACCGCTCCCAGGCCCGGTACCCGATGAACGCGCCCTCGTCGTAGGCCACAGCGCCGTCCACGGGGGTGACGTCCGTGACGGGGGCGTCCGCGAGCGTGGCGGGCCAGGTGGTGGGCAGGCGGCCGCCGGGCTCGGCGCGGCCCGACAGCACGTCGGCCAGCGCTGACCCGGCCTCCTGCCCGGGGAACCAGGTCAGCAGCACGGCCGCGACCTCGTCCGCCCACGGCATCTCCACCGGCGAGCCCGCGTTGACCACGACCACCGTGCGCGGGTTGGCCGCGGCCACGGCGCGGATCAGCTCGTCCTGGCGGCCGGGGAGCGCCAGGGTCTCGCGGTCGAAGCCCTCGCTCTCGACCTCCGGCGTGGTCGAGGCCACGACCACCGCCACGTCGCTGTCCGCCGCCACCCGCACGGCCTCGGCGATCAGCTCGTCCGCCCCCGGCGCCGGGTCGGCGTGGCCCAGCGTGTACGCCACGAACGCCATGCCCCCGAAGGCCCCCGCCGGATGCGTCACGCTCAGCTCGTACGACTCGCCCGCGGCCATCTCGACGGCGAAGCGCCGCTCCGGCGGCGACAGGAACGCGGCCGCCGGATCGCCCCCTTCCGGCTCGATCGTCACGTCGAGGACGGTCTCGCCGTTCACCGTGACGGTGAAGGCGCCCACGCCCGCCACCGACAGCTCGTGCCGGCCCGACGTGCCCGGCGTGTACGCCGCCCGCAGCCGCACCGCCCCGAGCCGCTCGCCGTCCACGTCCGGCGGCAGCTGGCCGACCCACCGCGCCTCGGCCGCCGCCAGCGGATGCTCGGCCAGCAGGCCGCCGCCCGCGTCGAGGAACTGCGCCACGACCGGGCAGGCCAGCGGCGCCAGGCGGATCCGCGGGTCGGTCCCGACGGCGTGCCGGACCTCCACGCCCTCCAGCGCGCTCAGCCCGGCCAGCGGCGAGACGATCCGGTCGGGGAAGACCTGGGCGCTGCCGCCGCCCATGACCCGGGCCTCGCCGGCCGCCGAGCCGATGAGCGCGAGCGTGCGCACGTCCCGCAGCGGCAGCACGCCGTCGTTGGTGAGCAGGGTGAACCCGCGCGCGGCCACCTCGCGGGCCAGCGCGAGTCCGTCGATGACGCCGGGGGCGGGCCGGTCCTCGCCGCCGCCGAGCGCGCCCGTGCGCCGGGCCAGCCGCAGGACGCGCCGGACCTTGTCGTCGACCGCCGACTCGGGCACCCGTCCCTCCCGGACGGCGGCCTCCAGCTTGTCCCCCCACGGGCCGAACGGGCCGGGCATGGCCACGTCGGTGCCGCCGAGGGCGGCGGCCTCGGTGCTGCGCACGGCCGTCCAGTCGGACACGACGAGCCCGTCGAACCCCCACTCGTCCTTCAGCACGCCGTTGACCAGGGCGGAGTGCTCGGTCATGGTGGTGCCGTTCACCGCGTTGTAGGCCGTCATCAGCCCCCACGCGCCGGCCCGCACCACCCGCTCGAACGGCCGCAGGTACACCTCGCGCAGCGTCTTCTCGTCGACCCGCACGTCCACGGTGAAGCGGTCGGTCTCGAAGTCGTTGGCCACGAAGTGCTTGGGCGTGGTGGCCACGCCGCCCTCCTGCACGCCCTCGACGTAGGCTGCGCCGATCTCGCCGGTCAGGTACGGATCCTCCGAGAAGCACTCGAAGTGCCGGCCGCCGAGCGGGGAGCGGTGCAGGTTGATCGTGGGCGCGAGCAGCACGTGCACGCCCTTGCGCCGGGCCTCCTGGGCCAGCAGCGCGCCGGCCCGCCGGACGAGCTCCACGTCCCAGGTGGCCGCGAGCGCGGTCGGGCTGGGCAGCGCGATCGACGGGTCGGCGGACGTCCACTGCTCGCCGCGGACGCCGATCGGGCCGTCGCTCATCACGAGCCGGTCGAGACCGATCTCGGGGATCGGCGGAAGGGACCACATGCCGGCCCCGGTGAGCAGGCGGATCTTGGTGGGGAGGTCGAGCCGGGCGATCAGTTCGTCGAGTTCCACGGCATCAGTGTTCACCAGAAAACCGAGCACTCGATAGGTTTGTGACCTTTACGTTACGCAAAGCCTGTCACCGGGCGAAGAACTCCAGCAACTCGGGCACCAGCGCCTCCGGCGTCACGGCGTGGGCCTGCTCCTCCAGCACCCGGTGCCGCGCCCCCGGCACGCCCGCCGCGACCGCCAGCGCCGCGCCCGCCATCCACCGGGGGCTCCGCTCCCCGCTCAGCACCAGCAGCGGCTGTGCGATCGCGGCCAGCGTGGCGGCCGGCAGCCGGTTGCCCGGCCCGAGGACGGCGGCCTCGTAGGCCAGCGTGCGGGCCACGCCCTTGAGGTGCGCCCACGATGCGTCGGCCCGCATCGCGGCCACGGCCCGGGCCGGCACCTCGGCCGCCTCCACCATGAACCGCTCGACCGCCTCCTCCCAGCGGCCCGCGTCCACCAGCGCGTCGAGCTGCGCGGCGAAGTCGTCCGGCAGCGGGGGAGCGTCCGCGTCCACGTGGTACGGCGGCTCCCACACCGCCACCCTCGTGATGCCGAGGCCCCGGGCGGCGGCCTCCAGCACGAGCGCCGCGCCGGACGAGCCCCCGAACACCATGGCCGTCCCGCCTGCCGCCCCGATCACCGCCGCCAGGTCCTCGATCTCCCGCTCGACCGCGTACGGCCGGGTGTCGCCGCTGCCGCCCCGGCCCCTGCGGTCGTAGTTGACGACCGTGAACCAGGGCGCCAGCGCGGCGGCCACGCCCGCCAGCGTGGGGTGCGCCCGGTCGCCGAACGCGCCGTTGACCAGCACGACCGCGGGCCCGGCGCCGTAGCTGTCGTAGGCCAGCACGGTGCCGTCCGCCGAGGTGGCGTGGCCGTTCACGCGGGCTGGACCAGGCAGAGGGCCTCCCAGTGGTGCCCGTCGAGGTCGGCGAAGCCGCGCTGGTAGCGGAACCCGGCCTCCTGCGGCACGCCGGCCGGGGTGGCGCCGAGCGCGAGCGCCTTGTCCACCAGCTCGTCCACCTGGGCCGGGTTCTCCATGCCGAGCACCAGGATGGCCTCGGTGCTGGTGGTGGCGTCGGCGATCTCCTTGGTGACGTACGTCGAGAACGTCGGCTCGGTGAGCAGCATGACCTGGGTCTGCTCGTTGACGAGCACCGAGGCCATGCCCTCGGCCATGCCGTACATCGTGAAGCCGAGCTCGGTGAAGAACTTCTGCGACCGGTCCAGGTCCTTGACCGGAAGGTTGAGGAAGAGCTGCATGTCGTGCTCCTAGGCATCTGGGGTGTTTTGGAACACCTTCAGTCTGCTGGCCACGACCCCGCGCGTCTTGGATCCCCGTGCCAGGACGGTTGACGTTCAGCGCACGGGGTTGGCGCGCCGGAACTCGGCCGGCGGCAGCCCGTACGCCCGCTTGAACAGCCTGCTGAAGTGCGCCGAGTCGGGCAGCCCCCACCGCGCCCCGACCTCGCCGACCGGCAGGTGCCGGGCGCCCAGCAGGTCGGCGCGGCAGCGCTCCAGCCGCCGGTGCCTGATCCAGGCGGCCACCGTCGTGTTCTCGGACTCGAACAGCCGGTGCAGGTAACGCACCGAGACGTGGTGCGCCTCGGCCACCATCGCCGGATCGAGGTCGGACCAGCCCAGACGCTGGTCGATGAAGGCGCGTATGCGCAGCAGCAGGGCGCGGCGGCGGGCGTCCTCGGGCACCGCGGCGGCCTGCTCGGCCCGCTCGGCCAGGGCCGTGGTGACCAGGTCCATCACCACCGTCGCCAGCCTGGCCGCGCTGGCCGGGGTGTAGTCGTCGTAGTCCTCGGTGACCCGGCGCAGCAGCGGCACGGCCAGCGCGCCGGCGCCCTCGCGCGCCGAGACGGGCACCGCGGTCAGCCGGGCCACGTCGTCGTACGGCAGCGGCAGCAGCTCGTGCGGGAAGCTGAACACCGCCAGCTGCACGGCCGAGTCGTAGGCGATCTCGTAGGGGCGGGTGAAGTCGTAGATGGCGAACTCGCCCTTGTCCAGGCGGATCTCGCGGCCGTCCTGGCGCAGCACCGGGCTGCCCGAGACGGCCAGCACGGCCCGGTAGAGCTCGGGGTTGTCGCGGTGGATCAACTTCGCCGTGCGGTGGACGCTGTGCGGCGTGGACGTGCGCACCCGGCCCACGCCCACGGGGCCTAATTGCCCCAGCTCGATCTCGCCCCGCAGCGGCGCGCCGGAATCGATGCGCAGATCGAGCGGCCCGAGCGTGTCGCAGACGATGCCGCGCCAGGCGTCGTGACGGCTGCGCGCGGGCAGGTCGCTGGTGCGGATCACGGTCGCCATGGCCTCGCCCTCCCTCGGCAGCCCTGCCATGCTAGGGACGCGAAAAGCCCCGGGCAACGGCCCGGGGCTCCGCTCAAGCAAGATCAGGCGGGATCGGCTGGGGTCAGCCTGGATCAGGTGGTCTGGCGGGCCGCGATGGCCTGCTGGTAGAGCCTGCCCGCGCGGTACGACGAGCGCACCAGCGGCCCCGACAGCACCCCGGCGAACCCGATCGCCTCGGCCTCGGCCTGCAGCTCGACGAACTCCTCCGGCTTGACCCAGCGCTCCACCGGGTGGTGGCGCGGCGTCGGCCGCAGGTACTGGGTGATCGTCAGCAGGTCGGTGCCGGCGGCGTGCAGGTCGCGCATCGCCTCGACGATCTCTTCGCGGGTCTCGCCCATGCCCAGGATCAGGTTGGACTTGGTGACCAGCCCGGCCTCGCGGGCCGTCGTGATCACCCCGAGCGAACGCTCGTAGCGGAAGGCGGGGCGGATGCGCTTGAAGATGCGCGGCACCGTCTCGACGTTGTGGGCGAACACCTCGGGCTTGCTGGAGAAGACCTCCTCCAGCTGGTCGCGGTTGCCGTTGAAGTCGGGCACCAGCAGCTCGACGCCGCAGCCGGGCAGCAGGGAGTGGATCTGCCGGGCGGTCTCGGCGTAGAGCCAGGCGCCGCCGTCGGGCAGGTCGTCGCGGGCCACGCCGGTCACGGTCGCGTAGCGCAGGCCCATCTGCTGGACGGACTCGGCGACCCGGCGCGGCTCGTCGCGGTCGTATTCCTTGGGCTTGCCCGTGTCGATCTGGCAGAAGTCGCACCGGCGGGTGCACTGGTCGCCGCCGATGAGGAAGGTCGCCTCGCGGTCTTCCCAGCACTCGTAGATGTTGGGACAGCCCGCCTCTTCACAGACCGTGTGCAGGCCCTCCCGGCGCACGAGCGATTTCAGCTCGGTGTATTCGGGGCCCGTCTTCAGCTTGGTCTTGATCCACGGGGGCTTGCGCTCGATAGGGGTCTCGGCGTTGCGCACCTCCAGGCGGAGGAGCTTTCGGCCATCAGGAGCAACGGTCACCCGTCCAGCTTACGTCCGCCGCGGAACCGGACCGGTCGAGGGTCAGGTGATGAGCCCGAAGCCGCGGATCGCCCTGGTGTAGTGGCGCAGCAGCTCCTCGTCGATCAGCGCGGACCCGGCGGTGTCCAGCAGCTCCGAGTGCGGCGCCGAGGTCAGCACGCCGTCGTCGGTGAGCCGGTGGCGGGCCAGCGCGCCCTGCCTGATCTCGGTGACGCTCTCGCCGCGCAGCGCCGCGGCCTGGATGGGCGCCAGGTAGCCGCCGGCGGCCAGGCCGCGCAGCTCGTCCAGCTCGGCCTCGGACACGACCCGCCGGGCGATCGCCTCCCGCCGCTGCTCGGCACGGGGCCGCCCGGCGCGGGCCAGCGCCGTCAGCGCGTACTCCGCCAGCAGCACCGGGCCGCCCAGCACCCGCCCGATCATCCGGCCGAAGAACCCCGCCGCCTCGTACGTCGTGCCGGGCTGGTCGATCGCGCCCAGCGACGAAGCGGCGATCTTGGCCTGGGCCTCCTCCCTGATCTTCAGCGGAGCGCTCGACCCGAGCAGCGCGTCGTGCCAGGAGGCCAGCGTGAACAGGGCGCCGTCCACGATCAGCTCCTCGGCGGCGGGGGTGCGCGCGTACGCGGTGGCCAGCAGCGCCACCCGCTGCCGCGGCGTCAGGGCCAGCCACAACGGCAGCCCGATGACCAGCACCGGCGTGCGCGGCACGCCCACATGGTCATAGACGGTCTCCGTGGCCAGGTCCCGGACCGCGACCTTGCGCGGCCTCTTGACGCGGGCCCGGTCGGCCACCCGGTCGGCCAGCGAGTACAGCTCGCCGGCCGCGGCGCGGTCGAGCACCTCGGCGTCGGCCGGCAGACGGGGAAGACGGGGCCGCAGCGCCCATCCCAGGGCCAGGCTCACGCCGCCGACCAGCCACGCCACGAGGGAGTCGAGGTGCGCCAGCACGGCCCACGCGCCCAGCGCGAGGAAGGCCAGCGTGAGCAGGTGAACCAGGAGCGCGAGAACGAGAGCGGCGGAACGCTTCACACGGCGATGTTAAGCCGGAAAGATCCAGATTCAACCGCTGTTCGATGCCGATTCGGTCACCTGCGCAGCAGATCCTCCTCGTGCAGGTCGAACGGCTCCCTGCCGAGGGCGTCGGCCAGCCGCTTCTCGGCGATCGGGATGACCTCCTCGACCACGATCCGGCGGCCGGTCTCGGCCGACAGCGAGGAGACCCCCGCGTCGGGCAGCCCGCACGGCGTGATCCGGTTGAACCACCGGGGGTCGTTGGCGCAGTTGAGCGCGAACCCGTGCATCGTCACGCCGCGCGCGACGCGGATGCCGACCGCGCCGAGCTGCCGGTCGGGCAGCCCCAGGGCGACGTCGCCGGCCGCCCACACGCCCGGACGCCCCGGCACCCGCCGGCCGGTGACGCCGAAGTCGGCGCACACCTGGATCATCGTCTCCTCAAGGGCGCAGACGTAACGGGTCACGTCGGCGACGGCGACGATGGGGTAGGCGACGAGCTGGCCGGGGCCGTGCCAGGTGACCCGGCCGCCCCGGTCGGCGTCGACGACGGGGGTGCCGTCGGAGGGGCGGTCGCCGGGCAGGGTGCGCCTGCCCGCGGTGTAGACGGGGGCGTGCTCCAGGATCAGGACCGCGTCGCCCAGCTCGCCGGCGACCCGCTTGCCGTGCATCCAGCGCTGCAACGACCAGGCTTGCTCGTAGGGGACGTCCACACCAAGGCGGACGACGGCCAGCGCGTGGGGATCGTCCCCGTGGATGGGGCGCATGAGCCTATTGTGCCGTTCCCTCACCCTGTCCGGGTAATCAGGGGGTCAACAGGCGTGGCTCGATCCTGAACTCCTTGACGCCGTTGGCGCCGTCGTACTCCAGCCGGTACGCGTACGCCCGCGGGTCGACCGTGACCGCCTGGATGAACTCGGTGCCCACGTAGTGCAGGGCGACGCCCTCGTCGGCGGCGTACCCGCCGGGCAGCTCGCCGGAGGCGACCGACTCCTGCAGCAGCGGGCGGCGCTGCGGCTCGGCGTTGTAGTGGACCCCGCACGAGTACGGCAGCAGCGCGAGCCCGTCGGCCCACGGACGCAGCGCCGGGCCGAAGGAGTCGGTGTTGCCGCCCACGTGCCAGCACAGGGCGCCCGCGCTCTGCCCGGACAGCACCACGCCGGCCCGCCAGGCCTCCTCGAAGACCTCGTCGAGGCCGTGCAGCCGCCACAACGCCATCAGGTTGGCCACGCTGCCACCGCTGACGTAGATCATGTCCTGTTCGAGCGCCCAGGCCCGCGCGTCCTCCACGTTGGGCATGGGGAAGACGGTCAGGTGGCTCAGCTCGACGTCCCAGCCGGAGAAGGCGCCGTACATCTTCAGCAGCCAGTCGGAGGAGTCGCCGACGGCGGTGGCGACCAGGCCGAGCTTGGGGCGGTCCTGGCCGGTCAGGTCGAGGCCGTACCGCAGCAACCCGCTCGCCTCGATGAAGTTGTGACGCTCGCTCGGGCGGAACGACCCGCCCCCGATGGCCAGAATGTGCGACTGCCCGGACCTGCTCATGTCGGATCTCCTGCGTGCTGAAGGACGAACGGCACCCTACAGTACGGCGCGCAGCGCCTCGTCGAGACGGGTATGCGTGAAGCCGTAGCCGCTGTCAAGCAGTTTCCGCGGGATCATGCGATGGCTCGGCAGCAGCCCCGCGCGGGCGAATTCGCCCACCCCGATGGACAGGGCGAACGCCGGTACCGGCATGGGGACTGTGCCTTTACGCAGGCATTTACCCAGAGTCCGGGTGAATTCTTCGTTGGTGACCGGAGAAGGGGACCCGAGATTGACCGGACCCTCAATATCCCGATTTTCCAGGATATGTAGTGCGGCGGCCACCCAATCGTCCAAGGAGATCCACGACCAGTACTGCCGGCCCGTCCCCAGCGGCGCGCCCAGCCCCATGCGGAAGATCGGCAGCATGCGCCCGAGCGCCCCGCCGTGCCGGCTCAGCACCATCGCCGTCCGCAGCCGCGCGACCCGGCAGCCGGCCTCGGCGGCCCGCTCGGCCTCCCGCTCCCAGCGCTCGCACAGCTCGGCCAGGAACCCCTGGCCCTTGCCCTGGCTCTCGTCGATCTCCCGGCTGCCCGTGTCGCCGTAGAAGTCGACCCCGGAGGCCGACAGCAGCACCTCGGGCGGCCTGCCGAGCGCGCGCAGGGCGTCGACCAGCAGCCGGGTGCCCTCGACGCGGCTGCGCACCAGCTCGCGCTTGTAGTCCGCGGTCCAGCGCCGGTCGCCGACCGAGGCCCCGGCCAGGTGCACCACGGCCTCGGCCCCTTCGAGCGCGGCCCGGTCGATCACCCCCGCCGAAGGGTCCCAGAAGGCCTCTCCGGGCCCCGCGGGCTCCCGCCGGACCAGGCGGACGACCTCCCGCCCCTCGTCGCGCAGCGCCCCGACCAGCGCCGTACCGATCAGGCCCGACGCCCCGGTCACGATGATCGCCATGGCCCCACAGTACGCCAAAGGCCGGGCGGCCCCCCGAAGGAGCCACCCGGCCTCATGAGCGATGACTACGCGAGCCCGAGCTGGGCCTCGAAGCGGCCCTCCTCCAGGCGACGCTTGATCGTCGTCAGGAAGCGGGCGGCGTCGGCGCCGTCGACCAGGCGGTGGTCGTAGGTCAGCGCCAGGTAGACCATCGACCGCACCGCGATGACCTCGCCCTCCGGCGTGTCGAGCACGACGGGCCGCTTGACGACCGCGCCGGTGCCGAGCATGCCCACCTGCGGCTGGTTGAGGATCGGCGTGTCGAACAGCGCGCCACGGCTGCCGGTGTTGGTCAGCGTGAACGTGCCGCCGGTGACCTCGTCGGGCGTCACCTGGTTGTTGCGGGTGCGCTCGGCCAGGTCGGTGACCTTGCGGGCGAGGCCGGCCAGGTTGAGGTCGCCGGCGTTCTTGACGACCGCCGCGAGCAGGCCGCGCTCGGTGTCGACCGCGACGCCCAGGTTCTCCACGTCGAAGTACGTGACCTCGTTGGTCTCGTTGTTGATCGTGGCGTTGAGCTTGGGGTGCTGCTTGAGCGCCTCGACGGTGGCCATCGCGAAGAACGGGGTGAAGGTCAGCTTCACGCCCTCGCGGCGGAAGAAGTCGTCCTTGGCCCGCGCCCGGAGCTGGGCGATCTTCGTGACGTCGACCTCGACGACCGACGTGAGCTGCGCCGCGGTCTGCAGCGACTCGACCATGCGCTTGGCGATGGTCTGACGCAGCCGCGTCATCTTCTCCGTACGGCCGCGCAGCGTGGTGTCCACCTCGACCGGCTCGGGCGCCGCGGCGACCGGGGCCTGGGCGGCGGCGGGAGCCGGCGCGGCGGCGGCCGGCTGGGCGGCCGGAGCCGCGGCCGGGGCGGCGGCCTGGGCGCGCTGGGACTTGGCGGCCTCCAGCACGTCCTGCTTGCGGATGCGGCCGCCGACGCCGGTGCCGTTGATCGAGTCGAGGTCGACGCCGTGCTCGTTGGCGAGCTTGCGCACCAGCGGCGTCACGTAGGGGCTGTCGCCCGAGGACGGCAGCGGCGTGGGCTCGGCGGGCTGCTGCGGGGCCGGGGCCTGCGGGGCCGGAGCCGGAGCGGCCTGCGGGGCCGGGGCCTGCGGGGCCGGAGCCGGGGCGGCCTGCTGGGGAGCGGGCTGGGCCGGGGCCGGCTGCGGGATGGAGGAGGCCGGGGGAGCCGGGGCGGGCTCGGGCTCGGGCTCCGGCTCGGGCTCGGGAGCGGCCTGCGGGGCCGGGGCGGCGGCGCCCGGCTGGGCGTTCTCGTCGATGATGGCGAGCTCGGCGCCGACCTCGACCGTCTCGTCCTCAGCCACGACGATCTTGGTGAGGACACCCGCGGAAGGCGACGGGATCTCGGTGTCGACCTTGTCGGTCGAGACCTCGAGGAGCGGCTCGTCGGCCTCGACGCGCTCGCCCTCCTTCTTCAGCCAACGGGTTACCGTGCCCTCGGTCACGCTCTCGCCGAGCTGGGGCATCTGTACGGAGACCGGCATCGTTATTCTTCTCTCGCGTTCTGATCTCGAGGGCTGGACTAGTTGTGTACGTGCAGCGGCTTGCCGGCCAGGGCCAGCATCGCCTCACCGACTGCCTCGGACTGGGTCGGATGTGCATGGATGAGCTGGGCGACCTCTGCGGGCAGCGCCTCCCAGTTGTAGATCAGCTGGCCTTCCGTGACGAGCTCGCCGATGCGCCGGCCCACCATGTGGACGCCGACGACCGGGCCGTCCTTCTGGGCGATGACCTTCACCGCTCCGGAGGTGCCGAGGATCTGGCTCTTGGGGTTGCCGGCCAGGTCGTAGACCTGCTCGACGATCTCGATGCCGCGCTCGGCGGCCTGCGCCGACGTGATGCCGACCGAGGCGACCTCGGGGTCGGAGTAGGTGATGCGGGGCACGCCGGCGTAGTCGATCGGCGGCGGGTTGAGGCCGGCGATGTGCTCGGCCACCATGATGCCCTCGGCGAACCCGGCGTGGGCCAGCTGCAACGTGGGGATCAGGTCGCCGATGGCGTAGACGCCGGGGACCGAGGTCTGGCAGTGCTCGTCGACCACGACGGCGCCGCGCTCGATGGTCACGCCCTGCTCCTCGAAGCCCATGCCGGACGACACCGCGCCGCGGCCGACCGCGACGAGCAGGAGCTCGGCGTCGAGGGTCTTGCCGTTGGCCAGGGTGACGACCACGCCCGTCTCGGTGGTCTTGGCGGAGTCGAAGAAGACGCCCAGCTCGTACTTGATGCCGCGGCGGCGGAAGGCCCGCTCCAGCAGCTTGGAGCTGGACTCCTCCTCGGTGGGCAGCAGGTGCGGCAGCGCCTCGACGATCGTGACCTCGGCGCCGAAGGAGCGGTAGACGCTGGCCAGCTCGACGCCGATCACGCCGCCGCCCAGGACGATCACCGACGACGGCACGCGGTCCATCTTCAGGGTGTGCTCGCTGGTGATGATGCGCTCGCCGTCGATCTCCAGGCCGGGCAGCGTGCGGGGGGCCGAGCCGGTGGCCAGCACGAGGTTGGCGCCCTCGTAGACCTCCGAGCCCACCTGCACGCTGCGCGGGCCCACCAGACGGCCCTCGCCCTCGACCACCGTCACGCCCGCGCCCTTGAGCAGGCCCTGGACGCCCTTCCAGGCCCGCGTGACGATCTTGTCCTTGAACGCGTGCACGCCCTGGACGTCGATGCCCTCGAAGCTCGCCTTGACGCCGAAGGACGCGCTCTCGCGCGTCTCGTCGGCGACCTCGGCCGAGTGCAGCAGGGCCTTCGTGGGGATGCATCCCCTGTGGAGGCAGGTGCCGCCGATCTTGTCCTTTTCGATGAGGACGACCGACTTGCCCAGCTCGGCCGCCCGAAGCGCGCAGGCGTAACCGCCGCTGCCGCCACCTAGGACGACGATGTCATAGGCCACAGGAAGGCTCCTTGTCGGGGTGTTCGTGATGCCGTCATCTTTTCATTTGTTTCAGATGCTCGCGTGCCGCTCTGCGAGTCCGATGAGGGTGCGGGTGATGGCGCCGGTGCCGCCCTTGGGGGTGTAGCCGTACGCCTCGCCCTTGTTGTAGGCCGGTCCGGCCATGTCGATGTGCGCCCAGCGCACCCCGTCGGGCACGAACTCCTTGAGGAAGATGGCGGCGGTGAGCATGCCGCCGAAGCGCTCGGGGTGGAGGTTGGCGATGTCGGCGACCGGCGAGTCGAGGCCCTTGCGCAGCTCCTCCGGCAGGGGCATGCCCCAGGCGCCCTCGCCCGCGGCGGTGGCGGCCTCGACGACCAGCTCGCGGACGGCGTCGTCGTTGGCCATGACGCCCGCGGTGCGCCAGCCGAGCGCGACGATCTGCGCGCCGGTCAGCGTGGCGATGTCGACGATCAGGTCGGGGTCGTCCTCGGCGGCGCGCGCGATGCCGTCCATGAGCACCAGGCGGCCCTCGGCGTCGGTGTCGAGCACCTCGACGGTCTTGCCGCTGTAGCTGTGGATGACGTCGGAGGGGCGCTGGGCGGTGCCGCTCGGCAGGTTCTCGGCCAGGCAGAGGTAGCCGACGACGTTGACCGGCAGGCCGAGCCGGGCGATGCCGACCAGCGCGCCGAGCACGGCCCCCGCGCCGCCCATGTCGGACTTCATCCAGTCCATGGCGGCCGACGGCTTGAGCGACAGGCCGCCGGAGTCGAACGTGATGCCCTTGCCCACGAACGCCAGCGTCTTGCCCGCCTCGGGGTGGCTGTAGGCGACGCGGACCAGGCGCGGCGGGTTGACCGAGCCCTGGCCGACGCCGACCAGGCCGCCGTAGCCGCCGTCCTTGAGCTGCTTCTCGTCGAGGACCTCGACGGTCAGCCCGTGCTTGGCGCCCTCCTGCTCGGCGATCTCGGCGAACTTGGCCGGCCACAGGTCGGACGGCGGCGTGTTGACCAGGTCGCGGACGAGCGAGACCGACTCGGCCAGCACGCCGGCCCGCTCGGCGGCGGACTCGCCCTGCCCGGACAGGACGGTGATCTCGGAGACGGGGGCCTTCGGCGGCTCGCCCGTGCGGTAGCGGTCGAAGCCGTACGCGCCGAGCAGCGCGCCCAGGGCGACGGCCTCGGCCTGGGCGTCGTCGTCGGCCGGCAGGGCCAGCGCGGCGCGCGCGGTGCCGGCGAGCGACCGCACGGCGGCGCCGGCGGCGCGGCGAAGGGACTCGTGGTCGGAGGAGTCGCCCAGGCCGACGGCGACGAGCACCGGGGCCTGGACGGCGCCGAACGTGGGCAGCTTGGCCAGCTCTCCGGGTTTGCCGGAGAAGCCGAGCGAGCTGAGGGAGGTGGCGAGGTTGCCGCCGAAAGCCGCGTCGAGGGACTCAGCGCCCGTGGCCGGGCGGGGGCCGTCCTGGCCGGGCCGGAAGCCGACGATCAGGGCGTCGGTGTCGACAGAGACTGGGTCTGCTGAGTTCAGCCGCACAGTGGTCACGTAAACCGATGCTATCCACGGTTTCTGCGTACTCACAAACAGGGGTTCATCCTACAAATGCTGGTCGGACGCATTCCGTTTCATGGTGCTAGTGTCATTAGCATCATGTTGCTCGCGCTCGATCTCAACGACGCACGGCCCCTCCACGAACAGGTGGCCGGCGCCATCCGCCGCGCCATCGGCGAGGGCTCCTACACGCCCGGTGACCGCCTTCCGCCCGCCCGCGACCTCGCCAGGGCGCTCGGCATCAACCCCAACACCGTGCTGCGCGCCCTGCGCGACCTGCGCGACGAGGGGCTGCTGGAGTTCAGGCGGGGGCGCGGGGTCAGCGTCGCGGGCCAGGCCGACGGGCGCGCGCTGCTCGTGCAGCGCGCCCGGGAGCTGCTGGAGGAGGCCGAGAGGCACGGCTACCGCCGTGAGGACCTCATCACCATCCTGGAGGATCTGCCATGAACCCCCGAATCCCCGCGGCCGGGTGGGGCGCGGCCGTCACGGCGGCCCTGCTCCTGGCCCCCATGGGGCTGCGCGACCGGCTGCCCGACCCGCTGGCCACCCACTGGGGCGCGGCGGGCGTCGACGGCTCGGCGTCCTTCCAGGCCCACGTGCTGACGGTGGCGGCGGTGTGGACCGTGGTGTGGATCGTGTTCCTGGCCGTCGCCGCGCGGGGCTGGGCGCTGCGGCACCGGAACGGGCGGGCGCTGTGGTGGGGCGGGCTGTTCGGCGGCGGCGTCCTGGTGCTGGGCACGCAGGCCTCCACGCTGGCGGCCAACCTCGACGTGCCCGACTGGACGGCCGCGAGCCTGCCGGGCTGGCACGTCCCGCTGGTCGTCGTCGGATCCCTCGCTGTCGGCGTGTTCGCGGGCTACCTCGGCAGGGGCGGGCCCGACCCGGTCGAGGCCGTTCAGCCGCCACCGGCCATGAAGCTGCGGCCCGGTCGCCGCACGGTCTGGGTCAGCCGGCTGGTCAACCCCTGGCTGGTCGCGCTGACGCTGGTGGCCGCGGCGGCGATCGTCGTGCTCTGCGGGCTGCGCCTGGCCGGCGTCGTGCCGGCGGCGACCATGGCCTCCGCCCTGCCCGGGGCCGTGATCGTGCTGGTCGCGGGGCTGGCGACGGCGACGCTGTCCGTACGGGTCGGCGACGACGCGCTCGTCATCGGCTTCGGGCCGTTCGGCGTCCCGGCGCGCAGGATCCCGCTGTCGCGGATCGACCGGGCCTGGACCGAGGACCGCAGGCCGAGCGAGGTCGGCGGCTGGGGCTTCCGCGGCCTGCCCGGCGCGGCCACCATCATGCTGCGCGGCGGCGAGTGCCTGGTCGTCGGCTACCGCTCCGGCGGGCGGCTGGCGATCAGCATCGACGACGCCGAGCGCGGCGCGTCCCTCATCAACGCCCTCGTCGCGGAGCGTGCACGGTCATGAGAAAACAGCTTCCCGTCTTCCTCGTCCTCGCCTTCGGGCTGTCCTGGCTGGTGGCGCTGCCCATCTGGCTCGGCGCGGGCCTGGGCTCGCCCGCGGCCAAGGGGCTGGCCGCGGTCATGATGTTCACGCCGACCGCCGGGGTGCTCGGGGTGTGGGCGCTGTCGCGGGCGCCCTGGCGGCGCTGGGCCGCCGAGACCGGCCTGACGCTGGGCGAGAGCAAGGGCCGCACCGGCCGGTACGTGCTGGCCGCCTGGCTGGGCGTGCCGCTGCTGATCGCCGTCTGCGCCGGGCTCAGCACCGCCGTCGGGCTGTTCCCGCTCGACCTCGACCGGTTCAGCCTGTTCCGGGCCCAGCTCGCGGCCGGGGGCGTGCAACCGCCGGCCGACCCGGGCCCGGCGCTCTACCTGCAGATCGCCATCGGCGTGCTGGCGGGCCCGGTGCTGAACGCGGTCCCGGCGCTGGGTGAGGAGTGGGGCTGGCGCGGCTGGCTGCTGCCCCGGCTGTCCGGCACGTACGGCCCGCTCGGCGGCCTGGCGCTGTCCGGGGCGATCTGGGGGCTGTGGCACGCCCCGCTCACCCTGCTCGGCTACAACTACCCGAGCCTCGGGTCGTGGGCGGCGCTGCAGTTCATCGGCTTCTGCGTGCTGGCCGGCATCGCGATCGGCTGGCTGCGGCTGCGTACGGGCAGCGTGTGGCCCTGCGTGGTCGCGCACGGCTCGCTGAACGCGGTGCTGCCCGCCGTGCTGCTGCTCGGGGACGCCGCGGCCCCGCCCGACACGGCGGTGTCCGGGCTCACCGGGCTGGTCGGCTGGGTCCCGCTCGCGCTGCTCTGCGTGGTGCTCGTGCGCCGCCTCCCGGCCCGCGCCCCGCAACCGGCCGCCTGACCCGGCCTGCGCCGGAAGCCGGGAGCCGGGCGCCGGGCGCGGCGACCGCGCCGCCGGTCCGCCAGTTTGCCGGTCAGCGCGGTCGGCCCGGTCGGCCCGGTCGGCCCGGTCGGCCCGGTCGGCCCGGTCGGCCCGGTCGGCGCGGTCAGCCCGGTCGGCGCGGTCGGCCCGGTCGGCGCGGTCAGCCCGGTCAGCGCGGTCAGGGCAGGATCGCGCACACCACCAGCGCGGCCGTCGTCCCGGTCTCCACCAGGGCGCCGAACACGTCCCCCGTGACGCCGCCGAGCCGCCGACGGGCGTGCCGGAGCAGCAGCAGCGCCGCCCCGAGCCCGGCCGCCAGCGCTATCGGCGGCGCCCACGTCCCGGCCGCCAGCCCCAGCCCGGCGGTCACGGCCAGGGCGGCCGCCGTGGCCAGCCACGCCGCCGGATCGCTCACGGTGCCCGCCACCATCGCCCCGAGCCCGCCGGGCCGCGCGGCGGGCACGCCCGCCCGGCACGCCCAGGTGAGCGTCAGCCGCCCGGCCACACAGGCGGTCACCAGGGCGGGGTAACCGGCCCCGGTCAGCGCCGCCGCCTGGACGAGCAGCGTGATGACCAGCGTCATCACCCCGAACGGCCCGATGTCCGACTTTTTCATGATGTCGAGGGCGTCTTCGGCGGGCCGGCCGCTGCCCAGGCCGTCGGCGAGGTCGGCCAGCCCGTCCAGGTGCAGGCCGCGGGTGAGCGCGGCGAGCAGCCCGAGCGCGAGCGCCGCGCCCAGCAGCGGCGGCCCCGGCAGCAGCAGCGCCAGGCCCGCCACCGCGCCGAGCCCCAGCCCGACCGCGGGGGCCGCCACCATGGCCGGCCCGGCGACCTCCCGATCGACCCTGTCGACCCGCACGGGAACGGCGCTGAGCATGCCGATCGCGAAGCGCAGCCCATGGGTCAGCTCAGCAAGCGGCATAACGACCGATCCTAGGGCCGACTAATGTGGCGGGAATGCACGTGCTTGAACTCGAAGGTGTAGCTGTCCGGGTTGTCGGCAAAACGCTGCTCGACGGCATCGACTGGCAGGTGGCGTACGGCGACCACTGGGTGATCCTCGGCCCCAACGGCGCGGGCAAGACCACCCTGCTCTCGCTGGCCGGGGCGGTGCGCCACCCGAGCGAGGGCGCGGTCAGCGTGCTCGGCCACCGGCTCGGCCGGGTCGACCTGCGGGAGCTGCGCCGCCACATCGGCCTGGTCGCGGCCAGTCAGCGGCTGATCGACGAGGACCTGCTGGAGGAGGAGGGCGCCACCGCGCACACGGTGGTCCTGACCGGCCACACCGGCACGAGCGTCCCGCTGTGGGACAAGTACGGCGACAACGAGCGCGAGCGCGCCACCCGCCTGCTGGCCGACCTGGGCTGCAAGGACCTGGTCGAGCGCCCGTTCCGGGTGTGCTCGCAAGGGGAGCGGGCCCGGGTCAGGGTGGCCAGGGCGCTCATGGCCGAGCCCGCCGTGCTGCTGCTCGACGAGCCGTTCGCCGGGCTCGACCTGCCGGCCCGCGAGGACCTCATCACCGCGGTCGAGCAGCTGGCCGCCACCCGTCCGGTGCTGACCACGGTCACGGTGACCCACCACCTGGAGGAGGTGCCCGCGACCACCACGCACGCGCTGCTCATGCGCGACTCGCGGCTGCTGGCCGCCGGGCCGGTGTCGGAGGTGCTCACCCCCGGCCTGCTGTCGGAGTGCTTCGGCCGTCCGCTGCACGTCGACCGCCTCGACGGCCGCTGGTACGCCAGAGCCGTACGCCCGTAGCCCCGGCTCCCGGAGGCCACGGGTCACAGTTCCAGCGGACGTCCCGCGACCACCAGGGCGACGTACTCCGACTCGGCGGCGAGCTGTTCGTTGAGCCTGCCGAGCGCGTCCCTGAAGGCCCGGCCGGCGGACGTGGCGGGCACCACGCCCATCCCCACCTCGTCCGAGACCGCCACGAGCGGCACCGGCGTGCCGCGCCACGCCTCGACCAGCTCCGCGCAGCGCCGGGCGACCGGCGTGCGGTCGCCGTCCCAGGCCCCGTGCTCGTCGAACACCGCCGCCAGCCACGTGCCCAGCCCGTCGATCAGCAGGGGCGTGCGCGCCGCCGCGACGACCCCGGTCAGGTCCGTCGTCTCGGCCGTGTCCCAGTGAGCGGGCCGCCGTTCCCGGTGCGCCCGTACCCGTGCCGCCCATTCGCCGTCCGCCGCGCCGTCGCCGCCGGTGGCGACATAGGTGACGTACGGCTCGGCCGCCAGCCGCAGCTCGGCCTCGGCCGACTTGCCCGACCTGGACCCGCCGAGCAGCAACGCCCGCCGCGGCGGCGTCTCGCGGACCGTTCCGCCGCTGCCCAGGACCGTCCCGTCCGGCACGGCCACCGCCCCCCACAACCGCAGCCGCCTGGCCAGCTCCTCCTCCGACCTGATCCGGTGGTCCAGCCACGCGGCCACCACTGTGGTCCGGTCGTCGGCCAGCCCGGCGCGGCGCAGCTCGCCGAGCCGCTGCGGGCGGTCCAGCAGGTCCAGCACGACGGCGTCGTAGCGGGCGGGACCGTCCGAGGGGGCCTCCCGGCCCGCCGGCAGGCACAGCACCGCCGCGCCGTCGGCCGCCACCAGCCCGAGCCCGCCGCCGAACGCGCCGCCGCCGGTGAAGGGGAACCGCGCCGTGTCGTCCACGAGCAGCTCGAAGGGGCGGCGACGGCGGTCCTGGGGGAGCCGGGCGCACGAGGCGCACGGGCACCCGTCCACCGGCCAGCCCTCCGCACCCCCGGTCCCGGAGAGAAGAATCTTCACCGCCCAGAGGCTACCGACCGGCCCGACCAGCCCGACCGGCGCGAGGGGCGATCGGGCCGACACGAGCTGCCGGGTCAACCGGCCCGACCGGCCCGGCCGGGGCGGCGGCGGGTGGCCAGGGCCGTGCCCCCGCCGAGCAGCAACAGCGCCCCCGCACCGCCCGCGATCAGCATCGCCGGAGCCCCGCCGGGCGCGCTCGGGGGCGCGGCGGCCCGCTCGGCGGCATGCGCCTCCCGGGACGGGGCCGCCCCTGCTTCCTGGGACGGGCCCGTCCCGGCGCCCTGGGACGGGTAGCCGCTGACCGACACGACCTCGCCGCGCCCGTTCACGCCGACCCTGGCCGCGGAGGCCAGGAGCTGGGCGGCGGTCGCGTCCTCGGCGCCGGTCACGCACCGCAGCAGCGGGTGCGCCGGCGGCCGCTCACCGGACGGGACGTCGCCCTCCCCGTCCCCGAAGTCCACCGCGACCGCCACCCGCTTGTGCCCCGAGCCGGCCGCGTCCTGGACGCACACCGCCGGGAACGACGGCAGCTCACCCCCCGGCGGCTCGCCCACCGACCCGTCGGCCGAGACCGCGAAGCGCCACCCGACGACCGAGCCGTCCGCCGGCTCGTACGCGGCCGTGGACGCCAGCCACGCCGTGCCGTCGCTGCGCCAGACCCCCCACAGCCGCACGACCCCAGGCGCGGGACCGCCGGGTCGCGAGGAGGGTGAGCCGAGCGCGGAGGAGGGGAGAAGGACTACGGCGGCCGCCCCCAGGACGACCGCCGCGGCAACACGGCCCGCGCGCAGCATCGATGGACCTCCGAGCTCGGGAGTAGGGTTCCAGTGCCGTCGGAGGGAAGGCGCCGGCGAACCCGCGGAGAAGGAGCGTATGGCATGACATGGCGGTGGCGTTATGAAAATGCAAATGGTGGTGAGGTGACGGACCGCCCTTTGCCGCGAGAGGTTTTCCCGAGTCAGGCCGATGCGGAGTCCTGGCTCGGGGAGAACTGGCGTGAGCTGCTCGAATCCGGCGTCGAGCAGGTGGCGCTGCTCGACGAGGACCGCGTCGAATACACGGGATTGTCATTGCGTCCGGAGTGATCCGCGAAAAAACGGAAACCCCTTGAGCGCATTGTGGCTCAAGGGGTTTCTCGTTTTCCGGGTCACGGACGGGTGGCGGGGCTC
The DNA here is from genome assembly GCF_053601695.1 of Nonomuraea sp. NPDC004702. Taxonomy (NCBI): domain Bacteria; kingdom Bacillati; phylum Actinomycetota; class Actinomycetes; order Streptosporangiales; family Streptosporangiaceae; genus Nonomuraea; species Nonomuraea sp. NPDC004702. The sequence continues at coordinate 152,849 of NZ_JBSGCE010000012.1, read as the reverse complement.
ACCGTCTTGGCCGGGTCGCGCTCCACGACCGTGCCGAGCACGTCGTCGATGCGCTTGAGCACGTCGTCCTCCAGCTTGACGCCGGCCGCCTTGACGTTGTCGCGCACCTGCTCGGGGCGGGTGGCGCCGACGATGGCGCTGGAGACGTTCGGGTTCTGCAGCACCCAGGCCACGGCGAGCTGGGCCATGGTCAGGCCGAGGTCGTCGGCGATCGGCCGCAGCTCCTGAACGCGGGTGAGCACGTCGTCGTTCATGTACCGCGCGATCATGGCGCTGCCGCTCGCGTCGGTCGCCCGCGAGCCCTGCGGAGGCTGCTGGCCGGGCAGGTACTTGCCGGTGAGCACGCCCTGCGCGATCGGCGACCAGACGATCTGGCCGAGGCCCTCGCGCTCGCTCAGCGGCACGACCTCCGCCTCGATGACCCGCCACAACATCGAGTACTGCGGCTGGTTCGACACGATCCGGTCGAAGCCCATCTCGTCGGCGATCTTCAGCGCGCGGCCGATCTGCTCGGCCGTCCACTCGCTGACGCCGACGTAGAGCACCTTGCCCTGGCGTACGAGGTCGTCGAACGTCTTGAGGGTCTCCTCAAGGGGCGTCTCGTTGTCGAAGCGGTGGGCCTGGTACAGGTCGACGTAGTCGGTCTGGAGGCGGCGCAGCGAGGCGTTGATCGACTCGGTGATGTGCTTGCGGGACAGCCCGCGGTCGTTCTTGCCGGGGCCGGTGGGCCAGTAGACCTTGGTGAAGATCTCCAGCGACTCCCTGCGGACGCCCTTGAGCGCCCGGCCGAGCACCTCCTCGGCTTTCGTCCCCGCGTAGACGTCGGCGGTGTCGAAGGTGGTGATGCCCTCGTCGAGTGCCGCCTGCACGCACAGCTTGGCGGCGTCCTCCTCGACCTGGGAGCCGTGGGTGAGCCAGTTGCCGTAGCTGATCTCACTGACCATGAGACCGCTGCGGCCGAGGTGTCGGAATTCCATACGTTCGACCTTAGAGCGTCACATGAGCCGATTCGATTCGGGATAGGGTGCGCGACGTGCTCAAGCTCGTCCGTCAGGCTCTCACCGCGGCCGTCCTGATCGCCCTCGCGGTGCGGTTGCGCCGCCGGGCCCGCCTGCCGCGGGCCGAGCCGCCGCCGTCCGTCCCGGCGCCCGCACCGCGGCGCCGACGTGCGGGAACGGTCCTGTCGTGGCTGGTCATCGCGGTCGTCGTGACGCTCACGCTGGGGTTCGCCCTGATGGGGACGTCGGTGCAGCGCGGCGCCCTGGCCCTCGTGCGCGCCGTCACCGAACAGGAGGAACCGCCCCCGGCGGGGCCCGAGCCCGTGACGCCCCTGACGGCAGTGACGCCCGTGGAGCCGCCGGCCGAGCCCGTGTCGACCGCGCAGCCCACCCCCGCCGCCTCCGCCGCACAGGCGCCCAACTGCGCGCCCCGGCGCCGCCCGATCGACCCCCGCAGGGTCGCGCCCGACGTCAAACGGGCCGTGGACGCCCAGTGGCGGCGCATCGAACGCTGGCTCAGGAGCAACGCGCCCCGCACCTACCGCACGCTCGGCGGGCCGGTCAGGGCGCGCACGATCGCCGTGGCCGAGTCGCAGATGGGCGTGGACTTCCCCGACGCCCTGCGCGCCTCCCTGCTGCGCCACAACGGCGCGCGCGGCGCCGGCGTCCTGGGCTTCCGCCCCGGCGTCGGCGACCATCTCACCGTCCGCGGCATCAGGGACGCCTGGCGCGAGATGTGCGCCCGCCGTCCGGCCGGGTCCTGGGACGGCCTGCTGATCCCGATCCTGTCCTACACGGCCGCCGACGGCGCCACGGCGTACGCCACCGTCAGCTCGGCCGACGGGACGGTGTCCGGGGTCACGGGCAGGCGGCTGCGGTCGTCGTACACGCTGCTGCGGACCGTGGCCGACGCCCTCGAACGGGGCGGCGCGATCGACGGCCGCCGCCCTGTGGTCGCCGGCGGCGTCCTGCGCTGGAAACCGGCCCGCTGAGCGGGGACGCACGGCGAAAGGCGGGAAGCACGCGTGCCCACCACCGGACGGTGATGGGCACGCGGACGTCGCCGATAAGCCGTTTTCCCGAAAAATCGGGAAAACGGGGCTACTTCTTGGGCGGCGCGGGCTTCCCGCCCGGCAGCACCGTGGGCGGCGGGAACCGCAGCTTGCGGATCTGCAAAGCGCGCATGGCCGCGTAGAAGCCGACGCCCTTCACGCTCTCGTTCGGGAACTTGGCCGCGACCTCCTTCTTCACCTTCCACGCCACGTAGAGGGAGGTGGCCAGGACGCCGACCATCATGATCGGCCAGCCGACCGCGATCACGATGTTGAGCACCTTGGCGCGGATCTCGATCGGCCACGGGATCCAGGTCGCCAGCAGGATCAGTAGCGAGAACGGCAGGAAGTACTGGCTGGGCAGGCGCCGCGAGTCGACCCAGTCGCGCGCGAACTTGCGCCCCGGACCCTTGTCGCGAACCGGAAGATAACGCTCGTCACCTGCGAGCATGCCCTTGCGGGCCCGGTCGCGCTCGGCGGCCTGCTTGGCGCGCATCTGCCGATAGGCCTCCTTGCGGTCCTTCGGCGCGGAGACCGGCTGGCGTCGTCTGCCCTCGGCATCCCGGCGCTTGGGTGTGGGACGACCTTTACCCTGGGGCTTAGGATCGTCAACGGGGACGGGGGTGTCGTCCACGGAGGTTTGGGATCGGCGTCGCAACACACGTCAACCCTACCTGGACTGCAACTTAGTGACGCCCCCGTGCGTTATGCGTAGGGTAATCCCAAGGCGGCTGCGCTGCATTGGGTGAACACCAGCACGACCTAGAAGGGGACGGCCGACGCGCATGAGCGTGATGAAGAGACTTTCGATGATCTTCAAGTCCAAGGCCAACAAGGCCCTGGACAAGATGGAGGATCCGCGCGAGACGCTTGACTACTCCTATCAGCGGCAGCTCGAGTTGCTGCAGAAGGTGCGTCGAGGGGTGGCCGACGTGGCCACCTCGCGCAAGCGGGTAGAACTGCAGATCAACGGCCTGGAGGCGCAGGCCAGGCGCTACGAGGAGCAGGGACGCAAGGCGCTGTCCGTCGGGCGCGAGGACCTCGCGCGCGAGGCCCTGCAGCGGCGGTCCAATCTGCAGGGGCAGATGGCCGACCTCAAGGTCCAGCACGACAACCTGCAGGCCGAGGAGGAGAAGCTGACCACGGCTTCCCAGCGGCTGCAGGCCAAGGTCGACTCCTTCCGCACGAAGAAGGAGACGATCAAGGCGACCTACACCGCCGCCGAGGCCCAGACGCGCATCAACGAGGCGTTCTCCGGCATCTCCGAGGAGATGGGCGACGTCGGCCTGGCGATCCAGCGCGCCGAGGACAAGACGGCGCAGATGCAGGCCCGCGCGGGCGCGATCGACGAGCTGCTGGCCAGTGGCGCGCTCGACGACTTCAGCGGCACCCGCGGCGACGACATCCAGGCCGAGCTCGACCGCATGGGCGGCGGCATGGACGTCGAGCTGGAGCTGGCCCGGATGAAGGCCGAGCTGGGCCAGGGCCCGGCGCCCAAGAGCGCCATCGAGCAGGGGCAGCCCCAGCAGCAGGCCCAGCCGCAGCAGGGTCACACCCAGCAGCTGCGTCAGCCCGGGGAGAACGCATGATCGTCAGAATCATGGGCGAGGGCCAGGTCGAGATCTCGCCGGACGACATCGCGGTGCTCAACGAGCTCGACAGCGAGCTGGAGGCCGCCATCGAGACCGGTGACGAGGGGGCCTTCCGCGTCAAGCTGCACGCGTTGCTCGACAAGGTGCGCCATGTGGGCAAGGCGCTTCCCGACGACAGCCTTGAGCCGTCAGAGCTGATCCTTCCCCCCGCGGACGCCTCGATCGAGGAGGTCCGGGAGATGCTGGGCGACCAAGGCCTCATCCCGGGCTGAGTCCCGTGGGCACGCGGTTCGCGTCCGACAGCGGCCTGACCCGCCGCATGGTCGTGACGATGTTCCTGCTGGGGCTGCTCTACGTGGCGTTCGTCGGCGTGCTGATCGCCCTCGGCGTGCGCGCGCTGACCGTGCTGGTGCTCGCCGGGGGGCTGCTGCTGGTGCAGTACTTCCTGTCCGACCGCATCGCCCTGTTCGCGATGCACGGACGGGAGGTCTCCCCACAGGAGGCCCCCGAGCTCCACGGCCTGATCGACCGGCTGTGCGCGCTGGCGGACATGCCCAAGCCGCGGGTGGCGATCGCCGACTCCGACGTCCCCAACGCCTTCGCCACCGGCCGTAACCAGAAGCGGGCCGTCGTCTGCGTGACGACGGGCATCCTGCGCCGCCTGGAGCCGCAGGAGCTCGAAGGCGTCCTGGCGCACGAGTTGTCGCACGTCGCCCATCGCGACGTCGCCGTCATGACGATCGCCTCGTTCCTGGGCATCGTCGCCGGGCTGATGACGAGGTTCGCCCTGTACGCCGGCTTCGGCGGACGCCGGGACAACGGCCAGGGCGGCGTGCCGGTCGGGCTGATCATCATGTTCGTCTCGCTCGTCGTGTACGCCGTCAGCTTCCTGCTCACCAGAGCCCTGTCGCGCTACCGCGAGCTGGCCGCCGACCGGGCCGGAGCCCTGCTCACGCAGCGTCCCTCGGCCCTGGCCAGCGCGCTGACCAAGGTCACCGGCGACATGGCCCGGATCCCGACCACCGACCTGCGCGAGGCGGCGCCGTTCAACGCCTTCTACTTCGCCCCGGCCCTGGCCAGGGGGGAGACGCTGGCGAACCTGTTCTCCACGCATCCGCCGCTGGAGCGCCGGCTCGAACTCCTCGCGTCCATCTCCAAGCAGCTCGGAAGGGGCTGAGGTGCGCATGGGCTGGCTCGACTCGCTGCTGGGCCGGTCCAAGCCGGTCAAGCCCAACCTCGACGCGCTGTTCGCGCTGCCGTCCGCCGCCGTGACGCTCCAGGCCGCGACCGGTCTCGTCCCCACCGGTCTCGGCTCGGTGTCGTTCAGGGCCGCGGAGGGCGGCGCGTTCGCCACGCTGGAGAGCGACGTCAAGGCGCTGCTCGGCGGGCGCGTCGAGGAGTCCGACGACGGCTACGGCTACACCTGGCTGCTGGTCCGCCGCGCGCCGGACGACGTCAGCGACCTGGTCACCGAGCTGCACGCGGTCAACTCCTCGCTGGAGTCGGCCGGGTTCGGGCCCTCGCTGCTGTGCTCGCTGGTGTCGTTCGCCGATCCGGCGGGCAGGCGGCTGGCGGTGGTGTACCTGTACAAGCGAGGCACGTTCTACCCGTTCGCGCCGCTGCCCGGGAACAGGCGCGACAACGCCCTCGAACTGCAGGCCAGAGGCGTCCTGGACGGCGAACTGCCGCTGGAGGCCGACCTCGGCCGATGGTTCCCGGTATGGGGTGCTCCGGGCCTTTGACCACGGATGGTGTTCTAATCATCACGTGGAGCGAAGGTTGTTCGTCGCCGCGGCCTCGGCGCTCATCGTGGCGGCCGTGCTGTACAGCGCCTGGATCACCGGCCAGTTCACCACGCCCGCCGTGGACAGGACCGACGGCTACGTGAGCGAGCTGGCCGCCCGCGACCAGCCGTGGACGCGCCTGTTCCGGGTCAGCGACGTGCTGTCCGGGCTGGCCTGCCTGGCCGCCGTGGCGACGCTGCCCAGGGTGGCGCGCGAGTGGGCCGGCTGGCTGGCGCTGGCCGCCTTCGGGCTGCTGACGGTCGTCTCCGGCCTGGTCCCGCTCGACTGCGCCGTGCTCAGCGACCCCGCCTGCCGCGGCGAGACGGTCTCGCACCGGCTCCACATGGTGGCCGGCGCGCTGGCCACGACGGCCGTGCTGACCGCCATGGCGGTGCTCTCCGCGCGCTGGCGCTCGTGGGTGTCGTGGTTGTTCACCGGCCTGAACGTGGGGGCCACCGGGCTCATGCTGGCCGCCCTGGCCGCCGGGCGGCTGGCCGGCGTCGCCCACCGGATCCAGCTCACGATGGTCGCCGTCTGGGTCGTGTACGTGGCGCTCCGGCTGCTCGTCCACGACGACGAGGAGGCCCCCTGCGGTCCTCCGCACGTCCTCGACCAGGGCGCGGGCCCCGGCGTGCTCATCACGGCGGGTCTCGGGGGCGCCTGGTTCCACTGGGACGCCGTGGCCGCCGGCCTGGCCGCCTGCCACCGGGTCGTCCGCTTCGACCGTCCGGGGCTCGGCCTCAGCCCGCCCGCGACCGACCGGCCCACCCTGTACGGCGAGGTGGCCCGGCTGGCCGCGCTGGTCCCCGCGCAGCCGTCCCAGGTCACCCTGGTCGCGCACGGCCTGTCCTGCTGGCACGCCGAGGCGTTCGCCCGGTTGCACCCGCTCTGCGTGGCCAAGCTCGTCCTGGTGGACCCCAGTCCGCCGCCCGTGCGCCGGCCGCTCGCGCTCGCCGCCGTCCTGGGCGCGTGGCTGCCCGCGCTCGGCGGCACGTGGGGCGCGAACGTGCTGGCCCGCCTGACCGGGCCGCCGGCGCACCGCCTGGTCACGGGCATGGGCGACCCCTTCGGCGTGTACCGGATGGGCAAGGTGCCCGCGGCGGTGGCGGGGGAGTGGCTGGCCCGCCGCGACATGGCCGCCGACCTCCGTGACATCCGGGCCGGCCATCCCTTTCCCGACATCCCGGTCACCGTGCTCGGCGCGGGCGGCCGGGACGCCCGCAGGCAGAGCCTGGCGGCCCGCCTCGACGCCAAGCTGGTGCTGCTGCCCCGCTCGGGGCACCAGGTCGAGCTCGACGATCCGGGCGCGATCGTCGACGCCGTCTGAACCGCTGTGTGAACCGGCCGTGGGCGGGGGCAGGACACGCCCGTAGGATCGAGGCGAACCCAGTCTTAGGGGGCAGGCGTGGACATCTCCGTCGTCGGTGAGGGCAGCGTGCAGGCCGCGCCCGACGTCCTGCGGTTGCTGGCGGGCGTCGAGGTGCGCAGGGCGTCGGCGTCCGAGGCGTTCACGGCGGTCAGGGCCGCCGCGGCCCGGCTGGCCGACGCGCTGGCCGGGGCCGGCGTCGCGGCCCACGACGTGCGCACGGTCGAGCTCTCGCTCGGCCCCGAGTACGAGGTCTACCCGAAGGTCTCCGCCTACCGGGCGGCCCAGGGCGTCGAGGTGGTCGTCAGGGACCTGTCGCGGGCCGACGCCGTCATCGACACGGTCGCCGGCGTGGGCGAGGAGGCCCGGCTCAACGGCGTGACCTTCGAGCTGTCCGACCCGGCGTCGGTGCTCGGCGAGGCCAGGACGAGAGCGTTCAGGGACGCCGCGGCCAAGGCCGCCCACTACGCCGAGCTGGCCGGACGCCCGCTCGGCCCGGTCGTGTCGATCTCCGAGGAGCTCAGGGGCGGCGCCCAGCCGCTGGTCGCGATGGCCGCGGCGGCCGAGAGCGCGTCCTCGGTCAGCCCCGGCCGCCAGACGCTGACGGTCGGCGTCCGCGTCGGCTACGACTTCGCCTGACCGCGCCGGAGAAAGAGCCGGAACAGGGGCCGGGCCCGCGGCGAGGGCGGGCGCTCCTCGCCACGGGCCTGGCCCGTCGGGGGAGGGCGTTACGGGAGCGCCAGCATGCGGTCCAGCGCGACCCTGGCCCAGTGGGCGGTGTCCTCGTCCACCGTGATCCGGTTGACGACGTCGCCCAGCACGAGCGACTCCAGCGCCCACACCAGGTGCGGCAGGTCGATCCGGTTCATCGTGGAGCAGTAGCAGACCGTCCGGTCCAGGAACGACACGTTCTTGTCGGGGAACATCGTGGCCAGCCGCTTGACCAGGTTCAGCTCGGTGCCGACGGCCCAGCTCGACCCGGCGGGAGCGGCCTGGAGGGTCTTGATGATGTGCTCGGTCGAGCCCACGTGGTCAGCCTTGAGCACCACCTCGTGCCGGCACTCGGGGTGCACCAGCACGTTCACGCCGGGGATGCGCGCGCGCACGTCGTCGACGGACTCGGCCGTGAAGCGGCCGTGCACCGAGCAGTGGCCCTTCCACAGGATCATCCGCGCCCGGTCGAGCTGCTCGCGGGTCAGCCCGCCGTCGGGGCGGTGGGGGTTCCAGACCACGCAGTCCTCCAGGGACATGCCCATCTCCAGCACCGCCGTGTTGCGCCCGAGGTGCTGGTCGGGCAGGAACAGCACCTTGCGGCCCTGCTCGAAGGCCCAGTCGAGCGCCCTCTTGGCGTTGGAGGAGGTGCACACCACGCCGCCGTTGCGCCCGCAGAACGCCTTGATGTCGGCGCTGGAGTTCATGTACGTGACGGGGACCACCTCGCCGGCCAGACCGGCGTCCTCAAGGGCCTCCCAGCACTCCTCCACCTGGTCGAACGTGGCCATGTCGGCCATGGAGCACCCGGCGGCGAGGTCGGGCAGCACCACCTTCTGGGCCTCGCCGGTGAGGATGTCGGCGGACTCGGCCATGAAGTGCACGCCGCAGAAGACGATGAACTCCGCCTCGGGCCGCGCGGCGGCCTGCTGGGCGAGCTTGAAGGAGTCGCCGGTCACGTCGGCGAACTGGATGACCTCGTCGCGCTGGTAGTGGTGGCCCAGCACGAACAGGCGGTCGCCCAGCGCCTCCTTGGCCTTGCGGGCGCGTTCGACCAGGTCAGGGTCGGACGCGGGCGGCAGCTCGCCGGGACAGTCGACGCCCTTCTCGCTGTGCGGATCGGCGCCCTGCCCGAGGACGAAGAGCGGCAGCCCAGTCTGGGTGGCCATCGCCATACCCCCTTATCGTCGTTTTGACGATACTCACTATGACACACGGACGAACGTGGTTATTCCGGGGGTAGGGGACCCGGGAATGTGTGGCATGGGCGAGGTGTTGGTAGCGTCATCAGTAGGACGTCGGAAACAGACAGCCGGGTTAGGGAGTCAGCAGATGACGGTTGAGAGCAGCGAGACCACGACGCAGGGCCTGATCCTGACTGACGCGGCCGCCGCGAAGGTCAAGAGCCTGCTGGAGCAGCAGGGTGAGGAAGGTCTGCAGCTGAGGGTCGCCGTGCAGCCGGGTGGTTGCTCCGGCCTGCGCTACCAGCTCTTCTTCGACGACCGTTCCATGGACGGTGACGTGGTGACGGACTTCGGCGGTGTCAGCGTGGTCACCGACCGCATGAGCGCCCCCTACCTGATGGGCGCCAGCATCGACTTCGTCGACACGATCGAGAAGCAGGGCTTCACCATCGACAACCCCAACGCCACCGGCTCCTGCGCCTGTGGCGACTCGTTCAACTAAGGGGTCACGGCTTCGGCCTGTGGGGTCCCGCCCGCCTTTGTGCGAGCGGGACCTTCGCGTATTCTCGTGGGGCTCATTGGCCTGCTGACAACGAGGAAGAAGAATCCCGTGCGCATCGCCGTAACCGGCTCCATCGCGACAGACCACCTGATGACGTTCCCAGGAAGCTTCGGCGATCAGCTCATCGCCGAGCAGCTCGACCGGGTGTCGCTCTCGTTCCTGGTCGACGACCTTCAGATCCGTCGCGGCGGCTGCGCGGCCAACATCGCCTTCGGCATGGGCTGTCTCGGCCTCAAGCCGATCCTGGTGGGCGCCGTCGGCAACGACTTCGCCGACTACCGCTCCTGGCTGGAGCGCCACGGCGTCGACTGCGAGTCCGTGCACATCTCCGAGACGCAGCACACCGCGCGTTTCCTGTGCACCACCGACGAGCACCACAACCAGATCGCCTCCTTCTACACCGGGGCGATGGCCGAGGCGCGGCTGATCGAGCTGCAGCCGGTCGCGGCCCGGGTCGGCGGCCTCGACCTGGTGCTGATCAGCCCCAACGACCCCGACGCGATGCTGCGGCACACCGACGAGTGCCGCCAGCGCGGCATCCCCTTCGCCGCCGACATCTCCCAGCAGCTCGCCCGCATGGAGGACGAGCAGATCAGGCAGCTCGTCGACGGAGCCGCCTACCTGTTCTCCAACGACTACGAGAAGGGGCTCATCGAGCAGAAGACCGGCTGGTCCGACGAGGAGATCCTCGACCGGGTCGGCGTCCGCGTCACCACGCTCGGCCCCAAGGGCGCCGTCATCGACCGCAAGGGCGAGCCGTCCATCCAGGTCGCCCCGGCCCCCGAGCGCGGCAAGGCCGACCCCACGGGCGTCGGCGACGCCTTCCGCGCCGGCTTCCTGTCCGGCCTGGCCTGGGGCCTGCCGCTGGAGCGCTGCGGCCAGATCGGCAACCTGACGGCCACGCACGTGCTGGAGCGCGTCGGCGGCCAGGAGTACGAGCTGGGGCAGAAGGTCTTCCTGGAGCGCTTCACGGCCGCCTACGGCGCCGAGGCCGCGGCCGACATCGCCGGCCAGGTGCGCTGCTACCACCCCTGAGCTACCACCCCTGACACGCGTACGCCCCGCCCGCCGCAGGCGTGGCGGGGCGATCCCCGTACGGGTGTCAGCGCTTGGCGTACACCCGGTGCACGAACTCGGCGAGCTGGTCGTCCGGCAGGCACCGGGCGAGGTCGGCCTCGCTGATCATGCCGACGATGCGCTCGTTCTCCAGCACCGGCAGCCGCTTGATCTGGTTCTGCTCCATGCGCGACAGCGCCTCCTGCACGGTGGCGTCCGCCGTCACCCAGACCAGGCCGGTCGCCAGCTCGCCCGCGGTCACCTGCGCCGGGTCGTGACCGGCCGCGACGCACTTGATGACGATGTCGCGGTCGGTGATGATGCCGGTCACCCGATCGTCGGGGCCGCACACGGGCAGCGCGCCCACGTCGTTGTTGCGCATCATCTGAGCCGCCCGGTCGAGCGTCTCGTGCGCGGCGATGCACTCCGCGCCCGTGCTCATCACGTCACGGGCGGTCTCGTTCCCCTTGGCCATGGTCTCCCCCGAATGGTCGTTGTGCCGTCAGGGGAGGGCCCTACCCACAAACCGTCAGTAGTTGCGCATCACGTGGATGGCCCAGCCGCCCTCGGGCAGCTCGTACGAGGCCACGTGGCGGTGGGACTTCAGCCGGCACCACGCCGGCACGTCGGTGAAGGCCGCCGGATCGTCGGCCAGCACCGCCACCACGGCGTTGAGCGGCACGTGGTTGATCTGCTCGGCGAGCATGATGATCGGGATCGGGCACTTCTTCCCGAGCGCGTCGATCGTCAATGACGGCTGAGTTACCTCGGTCATGCGACTCCTGCGTCGTGCCGGATGCGGCGCACCAGATCGGGCAGCACGGCCAGGAACCGGTCGACCTCGGCCGCGGACGTGCCCCTGGGCAGCGACACCCGGACATTCCCATGCGTCAGCACGCCCATCGCTTCGAGGACGTGCGATGGACGAAGCGTACTAGCGGTGCACGAGCTTCCGGACGATACGGCGAATCCCGCCTTGTCCAGTTCGGTGAGCAGCGCCTCGCCGTCGACGTAGAGACACGAGAAGGTCACGATGTGGGGCGCCCGGCCGACCGGGTCGCCGATCACCTCGACGTCCGGCACGACCTTCGGCACGGTCTCCCTGATCCGGGCGACGAGCGTGGACAGCCGGGCCTGCTCCTGCGCCGCCTCGGCGCTCATCGCGCGCAGCGCCGCCGCCGCGGCCACGATGCCCGGCACGTTCTCGAAGCCGGGGACCCGCCGCCGCTCGCGTTCGTCCTCGGGCAGGAACGAGCGGAACCGGGTGCCCTTGCGCACCGCCAGCACGCCCACCCCGGCCGGGCCGCCCCACTTGTGGGCGCTGGCGGTCAGCACCGACCAGCCCGGCGGTATCGGCATGCGGCCGGCCGTCTGGGCGGCGTCGACCAGCAGCGGCACCCCGGTGGCCCGGCACGCGGCGGCGGCCTCGGCGACCGGCTGCACCGTGCCCACCTCGTGGTTGGCCGTCTGGAGGCAGGCCAGCGCCGTGCCGGGACGCGCGACGGCCTCGGCGAACGCGTCGAGGTCGACCCGCCCCTCCAGGCTCACGCCCACGGTCTCGACCGTGCCGCCGTCGCGTTCGTGCACGCCGGCCGCGTGCAGCACGCTGGAGTGCTCGACCGCGCTGGTGACCAGATGACGCCCGACCCTGCGCCTGCCGTGTAGGGTGCCGAGCACGCCGAGATGCGCGGCCTGCGTGCCGGACGAGGTGAACGACACCTCGTCGGGGCGCGCGCCGAGCGCCTCGGCCACCTCCGTGCGGGCCTGCTCCAGCAGCAGGTGAGCGCGGCGGGCCTGGGTGTACAGTCTCGCGGGGTCGGCCCAGCCGACGTCGATCGCCGCCAGCAGCGCCTCGCGTGCCTGAGGGTGGAGCGGCTCGCTCGAGGCCGCGTCGAAATACGCCACGAGACTCATCGTCCCACTTGCGGCGCCATCGAGGGGTCGCGCGGTAGGGCGGGACACCTGCACGCTAATGTGTCTGCAATCAGCTGTGCATTTGGAAATACGAGCACCCAAGGGAAAGACTCTTGGGCTTCATCTGTGGGGTAGGCGATCCGTGAGTCCGACTCGCCGTACGACGCGGCGTTCGTTGGCCCGGCGCAGGGTGCCGCGCGCCGCCGCTTTGGCGTTGCTGCTGGCCACTGCTACGGCGTGTGCTAATGACGTTCCCAAGTTCGACTGGTCCAACGGCCTGCTGCCCGAGGGCGTGACCGAGCAGGCCAAGGTCGTTCAGCATCTGTGGAACGGGGCCTGGATCGCCGCACTCGCCACGGGCGTCGTCGTCATCGTCCTGATCGTCTGGGCCGCGATCTTCCACCGCAAGCGCAGGGGGAAGGCCGAACTGCCGCCCCAGGTGCGCTACAACCTGCCGATCGAGATCCTCTACACGGTGGTCCCGCTCGTCATGGTGTCGGTGTTCTTCTTCTTCACCGCCCGCGACAGCAAGGCCCTCACGGACGTCGCGGGTGACGCGCCCGTCAAGGTCAAGGTCGAGGCCTACCAGTGGAGCTGGCGCTTCACCACGACCTACAACGGCAAGACGACGCAGCCCGTGTCCGGCATGCCGGTGCACGACTACCACCAGGGCCCTCAGCTGGTCCTGCCGACGAACACCAAGGTCGAGTTCGACCTCTCGACCGACGACGTGATCCACTCGTTCTGGGTGCCCGAGTTCCTGTTCAAGCGGGACATCATCCCCGGCATCCCCGAGGGCAACCCGGGGCGCAAGTTCGAGATCAAGACGCTCGGCGACGACCGCGTGGGCGTCTACGCCGGCCGGTGCGCCGAGCTGTGCGGCGTCGACCACAGCCGGATGCTGTTCTCGGTGAAGCTCGTCAAGCAGGCTGAGTTCGACCAGTACATCGCGACCCAGGCTGGGAGTGCCCAGTGACCGCCATCCAAGAACCGCTTCGGGCGCCGGTCCGGCCCGTCACCAAGGGCCAGATCATCGCCAAGTGGATGTCCTCGACCGATCACAAGATCATCGGGCACATGTACCTGATCACGTCGTTCGCCTTCTTCCTGATCGGCGGCGTCATGGCGCTGATCATGCGGGCCGAGCTGGCGCAGCCGGGGCTGCAGATCACCAGCAACGAGCAGTTCAACCAGCTGTTCACCATGCACGGCACGATCATGCTGCTGATGTTCGCGACGCCGCTGTTCGCCGGCTTCGCCAACGAGCTGATGCCGCTCCAGATCGGCGCCCCCGACGTGGCGTTCCCGCGCCTGAACATGGTCAGCTACTGGCTCTACCTGTTCGGCAGCGTCATCGCCGTGTCCGGCTTCCTCACCCCGGGCGGCGCGGCCTCCTTCGGCTGGTTCGCCTACACGCCGCTGTCGAACGCGATCCACTCGCCCGGCATCGGCGGCGACCTGTGGATCATGGGCCTGGCCCTGTCGGGCCTCGGCACGATCCTCGGCGCGGTGAACTTCATCACCACGATCATCTGCATGCGCGCCCCCGGCATGACCATGTTCCGCATGCCGATCTTCACCTGGAACGTCCTGCTGACCAGCATGCTCGTGCTGATGGCCTTCCCCGTGCTGGCCGCCGCGCTGCTGGCGCTGGAGGCCGACCGCAAGCTCGGCACCCACATCTTCGACCCGGCCAACGGCGGGCCGATCCTGTGGCAGCACCTGTTCTGGTTCTTCGGCCATCCCGAGGTGTACATCATCGCGTTGCCGTTCTTCGGCATCGTGACCGAGATCCTGCCGGTCTTCAGCCGTAAGCCGATCTTCGGCTACATCGGCCTGGTCGGCGCCACCATCGCGATCGCCGGTCTGTCCATCACGGTCTGGGCGCACCACATGTTCCCGACCGGGCAGGTCCTGCTGCCGTTCTTCTCGTTCATGACGTTCCTCATCGCGGTGCCGACGGGCGTGAAGTTCTTCAACTGGATCGGCACGATGTGGCGGGGTCACCTGTCGTTCGAGTCGCCGATGCTGTTCTCCGTCGGCTTCCTGATCACCTTCCTGCTCGGCGGCCTGACCGGCGTCATCCTGGCCTCGCCGCCGCTGGACTTCCAGATCAGCGACACCTACTTCGTCGTCGCCCACTTCCACTACGTGGTCTTCGGCACGGTCGTGTTCGCCATGTTCGCCGGCTTCTACTTCTGGTGGCCCAAGTTCACCGGCAAGATGCTCGACGACAAGCTGGGCAAGGTGCACTTCTGGCTGCTGTTCATCGGCTTCCACACCACCTTCCTCGTCCAGCACTGGCTGGGCATGGTCGGCTTCCCCCGCCGGTACGCCGACTACAGCGCGGCCGACGGCTTCACCGACCTGAACATGATCTCGTCGGTCGGCGCGTTCATCCTGGGCGCCTCCACGCTGCCGTTCTTCTACAACGTCTGGAAGACCTGGCGGTCGGGGGTCAAGGTCACCGTCGACGACCCCTGGGGCTACGGCGGCTCGCTCGAATGGGCGACCTCCTGCCCGCCGCCGCGGCACAACTTCACCTCGCTGCCGCGCATCCGGTCCGAGCGCCCGGCGTTCGACCTGCACTACCCGCACATGTCCGCCAAGTCCGCCCAGGAGGTGGAGGCCTGATGAAGGTCCAGGGTTGGCTGTTCCTGCTGTGCGGCCTGTTCTTCGCCGGTGTCGACGTCGGCTACTGGTTCTGGACCAAGGCCGCGACCGGCCACGGTGAGCCCGTGGGCACCACCGCCATGGCGATCTCGGTCGGGTTCGCCTTCATGGTGGGCTACTACCTGATGTTCACCGCGCGGCGCATCGGCGCCCAGCCGGAGGACGACAAGCAGGCCGACATCAGCGACGGCGCCGGCGAGATCGGCTTCTTCAGCCCGAGCAGCTGGTGGCCGCTGTTCCTGTGCCTGGCGGCGGCCTTCGCCTTCGCCGGGTTCGTGATCGGCTTCTGGATGTTCCTGATCGGCGTGTTCCTGATCATCATGGCCATGATCGGGTTCGTGTTCCAGTACTACCGGGGCAACTTCTCGCACTGACAAGCGGCTCGAAGCGGGCGTCCTTCCCATAGGGGAGGACGCCCGCTTTTTCGTGTTCTTTACCAGGTCACGGATGTCGTGAATAGATCACTCAGGGTAATAAGGGAGGAGAAGGTTGGATCTTGGGCGAGGGGGTCACTCGTGAGACGCGTGGCGAATGGATCGGCCGGCCTGCTGGCCCTGGCGCTGCTCACGGCGTGCTCGCTGAGCGGCGCGGCGAACGAGACGAAGGAGCTGACCGCGGTCGCGCGGCAGCCGGCGGTGGGCGTCACGCCCCAGGACAAGGCCGTGAACGTGGCCACCGACCAGCCCGTGGTGGTGTCCGCGCACGGCGGCACGATCAAGAGCGTCCGGGTGGACGGCGGCAAGGCGGGCCGGTTGAAGGGCGTCCTGAGCGGTGACGGCACCCGCTGGCGCAGCACGACCACCGCCCGGCCGAGCGCCGGCTACACGGTCACCGTCGTCAGCGTGGACGCCTCGGGCAAGCAGAGCGAGACCTCCAGTACGTTCACCACGGTCAAGGGCGACAAGACATTCGACATCCAGACGATCACTCCCAACAAGGACGACACCGGGCTGACGGTCGGCGTCGGCATGCCCGTCATGATCGCCTTCGACAAGCCCGTGAGCGACCGGGTGGCCGTCGAGCGCAACCTGACCATCCGCAGCTCCAAGCCGGTGGACGGGGCCTGGCACTGGTTCGACGACAGCCATGTGGACTTCCGGCCGGAGGAGTACTGGCCGGCGTACACGAAGGTGCGGCTGGAGGCGAAGCTGGCCGGCGTGCGCGGCGGCCCCGGCCTGTACGGCAAGCGCGACGTCACCCTCGACTTCAAGATCGGCCGCTCCCAGATCACCCGCGGCAGCACCGACGAGCACGTGCTGACGGTCCGCCGGGACGGCAAGCGCATCCGCACCATGCCGATGAGCGCCGGGCAGGGCGGCCAGTGGAAGTACTACACCACCTCGGGCGTGCACCTGGCGATGTCGCGGGAGCCGGTGACCGTCATGACCTCGCCCGGCATCGGCCCGGGACAGTCGGGCTACTACCAGCTCACCGTCTACAACACCGTGCGCATCTCCAACAGCGGCGAGTACGTGCACAGCGCGCCCTGGTCGGTGGGCTCCCAGGGCAACTCCAACGTCAGCCACGGCTGCGTGAACGTCAGCCCGGAGAACGCGGCCTGGTTCATCAAGAACACCCTGATCGGGGACCCGATCATCATCACAGGCTCGCCGCGCAAGCTGGAGCCCACCAACGGGTGGGGCCACTGGCAGGAGAACTGGAAGGACTGGCTCAAGTGGAGCACGCTCAAGGACGGCCCGAGCATCACCTTCTGACCGCCACCCGGCCCTGAGCAGGCCCTGGAGGCTCTGCCAGGACCCTCGGGCACCTCGTTACCGCCGAAGGATGTGAGCGCGCCTCAGGGGCGCGCTCGCGGTCACGAGGGGCGGTAGGAGCTGCTGACCTCGATCCAGCGGCGCAGCGTGTCGGCGGCCGCGCCGGAGTCGATCGCCTGCGTGGCGCGCTCGTAGCCCTTGATCATCGCCGTGTCGAGGTCGTCGCCGGCGCCGTCGTGGGCGACCAGCGCGGCGGCGGTGTTGAGCAGGACGGCGTCGCGCACCGGCCCCTTCTTGCCGCCCAGCACGTCGTGCACGGCCTGGGCGTTGAACTGCACGTCGCCCCCGCGCAGCGCGTTCGCGTCGGCTCGGGGGATGCCCAGGATCGCGGGGTCGAACCTGGCCTCGGTGGCCGTGCCGTCGCGGACCACCCACACGGTGGAGGTGCCGGTGATGGTCAGCTCGTCGAGCCCGTCGTCGCCGCGGAAGACCAGGGCGGACACGCCGCGCTCGGCGAAGACGCCGGCGATGACGGGCAGCATGCGGGCGTCGTAGACGCCGATGGCCTGGGCGCTGGGCCGGGCCGGGTTGGTCAGCGGGCCAAGGAAGTTGAAGACCGTGGGGACGCCGATCTCCTTGCGCGCCGGGCCGGCGAACCGCAGCGCCGGGTGGTAGACGGGCGCGAAGCAGAAGGCGATGCCCGCCTCGCGCGCCACCCGCGCGGTCTGCTCCGGCGTCAGGTCGAGCCTGATGCCCATGTGCTCCAGGACGTCGGCGGCCCCGCACAGCGAGGAGGCCGAGCGGTTGCCGTGCTTGACGACCCTGGCCCCCGCCGCGGCGGCCACGATGGCGGCCATGGTGGAGACGTTGACGGTGTGGGCGCGGTCGCCGCCCGTGCCGACGACGTCGAGGACGGGCCCCTCGACGGTCAGCGGCGTGGAGAACTCCAGCATCGTCCGGGCCAGGCCCACCACCTCGGCCACCGTCTCGCCCTTGGCCCGCAGGGCCAGCGCGAAGCCCGCGATCTGGGCGGAGGTGGCGTTGCCCGAGAAGATCTCCCGCATCGCCCAGGCCGTCTCGTCGGCCGACAGGTGCTCGCCGGAAAGGAGCGCGGAGAACAGGGCAGGCCAGGTCGTCCGGGAGTCCATGGGCACCTACTTCGCGTTGAGTCGGGTGGCGGAACGGCGGCGCATCAGGTCGGCGACGGTGTCGGCCAGGACCATGGGCTCGATGGGCTGCGGGACGACGGCGTCGGCCTTGGACCACTCGGCCAGCCAGCGGTCGTCCCGCCTGGCGATGATCAGGCACACGGGCGGGCAGTCGTAGACCTCGTCCTTGGCCTGACGGGAGACGCCCATGCCGCCGGCGGGCTGGGTCTCGCCGTCGAGGACCGCCACGTCGATCTCGCCGGAGCCGAGCCACTGGTGGACCTTGGGCTCGGTGGCGCACTCGATGATCTCGACGAGGGGCAGATCGGCCGCCGGCCGCCGGCCGATCGCCTGGCGGACCTCGGCCCGGGTGGTCGCGTCGTCGCTGTAGACGAGGACCCTCATCGTGTCGTCGGTGCTCCCAGAGGACGTCACTGTCGCGCTCACTATCGGTCGAAGCTGTATGGTCACCTGGATCGTACCGTTGCGCCGGGATGCAATCCCAGGCCGCCGGGTCTGACAGGCGTTTTGTCCCAATTATCCCAGGTTGATGGCCGGTTTGTTCCTCCTAACGGGGGGTCGTTGGCCGGACCGAACACCGGAGCCGCAATAATGCTGCCCGTGGCGACAGCATCCGCAATAACTTCGACGACGACAGCACAGTCGTACCGACGGCCGAACCTGGTCAGTGTCGGGACGATCGTCTGGCTGTCCTCTGAGCTCATGTTCTTCGCGGCGCTGTTCGCGATGTACTTCACCATCCGGTCGGTGAGCGAGGGGAAGGGCATCGAGTGGGGCCCTGCCTTCCTTCCTGCAGGCGTTGAGGCAGAAGGCGCTCACCTGAACATCCCGTTCGCGACGGTCAACACGATCATCCTGGTCCTGTCGAGTGTGACGTGCCAGCTGGGCGTGTGGGCCGCGGAGAAGGGGCAGGTCGGCAAGCTCCGCTTCTGGTACATCGTCAGCTTCCTGATGGGCGCGATCTTCGTCGCCGGTCAGCTGTACGAGTACGGCGAGCTGGCGTCAGAGGGCGCGACCCTGTCCGCCAACGCTTACACCTCGGTGTTCTACCTGACGACGGGCTTCCACGGCCTGCACGTGACCGGTGGCCTGATCGCGTTCCTGTTCATGCTGGGACGCACGTACGCCGCGAAGCGCTTTACGCATGAGCAGGCCACCAGCGCGATCGTCGTGTCCTACTACTGGCACTTCGTAGACGTCGTCTGGATCGGTCTTTTCGCGACCATCTACATCATTCGTTAAGGAACGGGATCTCTGTGACTAGGATCACCGCTTGGCGGCGGCATCCCCTCGCGAGATACGCCGTCCTGATTTTGGCGTTGGCGCTGGTCGGGATGGTATACGCCGCCTTTGTCCAGGCGGGCAAGCCTGCCGACGCGGCGCTGGCGGCAGGCAAGGTCGACGACGTGGCCGAGGGCAAGAGCCTGTTCGTGGCCCACTGCTCCAGCTGCCACGGCATGAACGCGGAGGGCACCAACACCGCCCCCACGCTCGTCGGTGTCGGCGCCGCGGCGGTCGACTTCCAGATGAGCACCGGCCGCATGCCCGCCGGCAACCCCGGCCCGCAGGCGCCGCGCAAGCCCCTGGCCCACTGGGTCAACGAGGACACGACCCGTCAGGTCGCCGCCTACGTGCAGTCGCTCGGCGGCGGTCCGCAGGTCCCGGGCAAGGAGCAGGTCGACCCGAAGCTCGGTGACGCCGGCAAGGGCGGCGAGCTGTTCCGGGCCAACTGCATCCAGTGCCACAACTGGGCGGGCGCCGGCGGTGCCCTGACGCAGGGCAAGTACGCGCCCAACCTCAACGAGTCCTCACCGACGCAGATCTACGAGGCGATGGTCACCGGCCCGCAGGCGATGCCGGTCTTCAACGACTCGACGATCACGCCTGAGGAGAAGCGCAGCATGATCGCGTACATCACCCAGGTACGTGAGCAGAAGGACCCCGGAGGGTTCGGCCTCGGGCGCATCGGCCCGGTCACCGAAGGTCTCGTAGCGTTCGTGGTAGGCATCGCCGCCCTAGCCCTCGCCGCCATCTGGATCACCGCGAAGAAGCGACAGAAGTCATGACAGACAACGAGCACGAGATCGAGCAGCCGGACGAACGCGTGCCCAAGCGCGTCATCGGCACTCCCGCGCCGGGCACGTCGATGCTGGGCGCCGCGGAGAAGGAAGACGTCGCCGACCGCGACGTCCCGGGCGTGACGCTGCAGGACGAGAGCAAGGCCCGCAAGGCCGAGAAGATCGTGGCGCTCTGCTTCGCGATCACGTTCCTGGCCGGCATCGCCTTCCTCATCTCCTACGTGATGTTCCAGGTCGGCAGCCCTGAGGCGACGGGGGTCTCCAACCTCGCCCTCGGCGGCACGCTGACCCTGGCCGTCCTCGGCCTCGCGGTCGGCATCGTGGTCTGGGTCCGCCAGATCATGCCGAAGTACGCGCTGGTCCAGGAGCGCCACACGATGGCCTCCGACGAGGACGACCGCGAGGTCGTCTCCGAGACCTTCCTGCAGGGCGCCAACGAGAGCGGCTTCGTCAAGCGCAAGCTGATGCGCCGCACGCTGCTGCTGGCCGCCGCGCCGCTCGGCCTGGTGCCGCTGGTGCTGCTGCGCGACCTCGACAACTCCAAGATGCCCGGCGCGAAGTTCAACAAGCTGCTGCGCCACACCGTCTGGGGTGAGAAGACCAAGGAGGGCAAGCCGCTGCGCCTGGTCGTCGAGGGCACCGGCCAGCCGATCCGCGCGGCCGACTTCAACTCGCCCGGCGGCATCCTGTCGGTGGTGCCCGAGGGTTACGAGCACGACCTCAACGCGCTCGCCAAGGCCACGCTGATCCTGATCAAGTTCCGTCCGGAGGAGCTCAAGAGCGGCGTCAAGCAGAACTGGACGCACGACGGCATCGTCGCCTACTCCAAGATCTGCACGCACGTCGGCTGCCCGGCGGCGCTCTACGAGCAGACCACCCACCACATCCTGTGCCCGTGCCACCAGTCGACCTTCGACGCGGCCGACGGCGCGAAGGTCATCTTCGGCCCGGCCGCCCGGCCGCTGCCGCAGCTGCCCATCACCGTCGACAGCGAGGGCTATCTGATCGCCCAGGGTGACTTCAACGTGCCCGTCGGTCCCAGCTACTGGGAGCGCGGCGACGCCGAGGCCGAGGCCAGGGAGAAGGGAGGCCAGGCATGAGCGACCTGAACGCCGTACCGAAGGCCATCGCCGGGCCGTCGACCTTCCTGGACGACCGTCTGGGCGGGGCGAACTTCCTCAAGCGCAACCTGCGCAAGATCTTCCCTGACCACTGGTCGTTCCTGCTGGGTGAGATCGCGCTCTACTCGTTCATCATCCTGCTGCTCACCGGTACGTTCCTGACGCTGTGGTTCAAGCCGAGCATGGGCGAGATCGCCTACGACGGCTCGTACGCGCCGCTCAAGGGCGTCATGATGTCGGAGGCCTACGCGTCGTCGCTGGAGATCAGCTTCGACGTCCGGGGTGGTCTGCTGATGAGGCAGATGCACCACTGGGCGGCCCTGCTCTTCGTGGCCGGCATGACGGTGCACATGCTGCGGGTGTTCTTCACCGGCGCCTACCGCAAGCCGCGCGAGCTCAACTGGATCATCGGCGTGCTGCTGCTGACCCTGGCGCTGGCCGAGGGCCTGACCGGCTACTCCCTCCCCGACGACCTGCTCTCCGGCGCCGGTCTGCGGATCACCGAGGGCGTGGCGATCTCGCTGCCGCTGGTGGGCACGTACATCACGTTCTTCCTGTTCGGCGGGGAGTATCCGGGCGAGGACGTCATCTCCCGGTTCTACTCGCTGCACATCCTGCTCATCCCGGGCATCCTGCTGGCGCTGGTCTCGGCTCACATGGTGCTCATGTGGGTGCAGAAGCACACGCAGATGCCGGGCAAGGGGCGCAACAACAAGAACGTGGTGGGCGCGCCGTTCTACCCGGCCTTCATGGCCAAGGCCGGCGCCTACTTCCTGTTCACGCTCGCCGTGGTCTCGGGGCTGGCGACGTTCGCCCAGATCAACCCGATCTGGCTGTTCGGGCCGTACACGCCGGCGGACATCTCCGCCGGTTCGCAGCCCGACTGGTACATGGGCTTCCTCGAAGGCTCGCTGCGGCTCATGCCGCCGTGGGAGTGGAACCTGTTCGGCACGGCCCACGCGGGCACGTTGCCGATGAGCGTGATCATCCCGGCGCTGGTGCCGATGGGCATCATCATGACCGGTCTCGCGCTCTACCCGTTCATCGAACGGTGGGTCACCGGGGACAACCGCGAGCACCACGTCGCCGACCGTCCGCGCAACAACCCCCACCGCACCGCGATCGGCATCTCGGCGATGACGTTCTACGGTGTGCTGTGGCTGCTCGGCGCCAACGACGAGATCTCGGCCAACTTCCACGTCAGCCTCAACTGGACGACGTACATCGGCCGGGTGCTGGTCTTCGTCGGGCCGGCGCTGGCCTACCTGATCACCTACCGCATGTGCCTCGGCCTGCAGCGCAGCGACGCCGCGGTCATCGGGCACGGTGTGGAGTCGGGTGTCATCAAGCGGCTGCCGCACGGTGAGTTCATCGAGGTGCACACGCCGCCGTCCGACGACCTCGAGGCCCACATGCGGGGCAAGGAGGCGGTGGCGGCCCTGCCCGTGGACGAGGACGCCTCCGGCATCCCGCCCAAGGGCATGCGCGGCCCGCTCGGCAAGCTCCGCGGCCGGATGTCCAAGGCGTACGGCGGGGAGAAGATCCCGCTCGACGACGGGCACCACGGCGAGCACGGGGAGCACGGCGAGCACGCCGCGATCGGTTCCGGCGACGACCGGAGCCTCACCCACTAGGGTTTCGCCTGATCGAGATCGGCCCGGACGGGGTTTCCCCGTCCGGGCCGTTCCGCGTTCCGGCCCACCGGCCGGGGACGATCGGGCCCGGGAACGCGTCGGGCCCGGCCGAAGGACGGCCGGGCCCAGAAGACGGACGCCGAGGAAGGACGCCCAAGACGGACACCGAAGACGGACGCCCGAGGCGGGCACCCAAGACGGACGCCGAAGCAGAAGCGGGCGCAGACGCCGACGTAGAGGCGGATGCGGGGGCTTACGCGGGGACCGCGGGGGAGCGGGTCAGTCGGATTCGGGGAAGCCGATCGAGAAGGCGGCGTCGAGGTCGTGCCTGGAGTAGGTGCGGAAGGCGATGTGCGTCTCGGTGTGCTCGACGCCGTCGACCTTGTTGACCCGCCCGGGGATGACCTCGGCCACCTCCTCGTAGCGGGCGACCCTGACCATGGCGAGCAGATCCCATTCGCCGGTGATGGAGTAGACCTCGCTGACCCCGTCGATCTCGGCGATCGTCTGGGCGACCTCCGGGATCCGGTCTACCTCGGCCTTGATGTGGACGATTGCCGTGACCATGTATTAACTGTATCCGGTCATCGCAAAGGACGTCCCTCTCGGTCGCGCCGCTGATCAAGCCCGCGGTAGGCCAGGTCGATGCGGGCCTTGTGGCGGGCGGCGCCCCGGGCGGGCATCGACCACACGCCGTCGACCTCGACCAGCCGCACGCCCGGCGACTCCAGCCAGCGCAGGATGCACTCGGTCTCCTCGGCGCTGGCCGCGTGGACCGGGCCGGGGCCCGGGATGACGGCCTCGGCCATGGCCTTGAGCGAGGCGACGAACGGTGTGGGGTGGGCGCCCTTCGGCATCACGCCCGCCGCGGCCAGCCGCCCGTAGCGGACGACGTGGATGTCCCAGCCGCCGTCGAAGGCCGGGCTGGCGGCCACGAGCTCGGGGATGCGGGTGATGGCGCTCAGGCGCTGCATGCGGGCCGCCGCCCGGACGAACGCGGCCAGCCGGTCGCGGTCGACGGACGCCTCCTCGTAGCGCTGCTCGACCGACAGGCGCTCCATGCGGGCCGAGACGGCGGTGTAGACGAGCGAGGCGTCGGAGGTCATGGCCCGGCGGGCGCTCTCGACGTGCGCGGCGTACTCCTCCGGGCTCTCCTTGCCCGCGCAGGGCGCGCCGCAGCGGCCCATCTCGTGCAGGACGCAGGCCGCCCGGCGGGTGCGCAGGCTGATCGGCTGCGTGCACTGGCGCAGCGGCACGGCCTCGTGCAGCGCGATGCGGGCCTCGTCGGCCAGGCGGGAGCTGCTGAACGGGCCGAGATAGGTGGCGTCGTCGTCCTTCAGCTCGCGCACGATCGACAGGCGGGGGAAGGGACCCGCGGTGAGCTTGAGCCAGACGACCTTCTCCGGGAAGCGCGAGCGGCGGTTGTAACGCGGCTTGGCGCCGCCGATCAGCCGCAGCTCCCTGACCTCGGCCTCCAGCCCGGTGGCGCAGACGACGTGGCGCACCCGCTCGGCGATGCCGATCATCTCGCGGATGCGCGGGCGGGTCTCGGCGGCCGTGAAGTAGGAGCGCACCCTGTTGCGCAGGTTGGTGCTCTTGCCGATGTAGAGCACCTCGCCGCGGTCGTCCTCGAAGAAGTAGACGCCCGGGGCGTGCGGGACGGACTCGGCCAGGTGGCGCTTGCGCTGCTGCTCCGGCGTGGGGGCGCGGACGAACGACTTCAGCTCCTCCAGCGTGTGGACCTGGAAGGAGCCGGCCCGCTCGATCAGCCCGTGGAGCACGTCGACGGTGGCCCTGGCGTCCTGCAGGGCGCGGTGGCACGGCTCGGTGGGGCTGCGGAAGAACCGGGCGAGCGTGGACAGCTTGGCGTTGGGCGTCTCGTCGCGGGTCAGCACCCGCCGGGCCAGGTCGACGGTGTCGACGACCGGGTTGGCGGGCGGCGGGTAGCCGTGGGCGGCGCAGGCGGCCTTGACGAAGCGGGTGTCGAAGCCCGCGTTGTGGGCCACCAGCGTGGAGCCCTTGATGAACTCGAGGAAGCTCGGCAGCACCGCCTCGATGCGCGGGGCGGCCACCACCATGGCGTCGGTGATGCCGGTCAGCACCGAGATGAACGGCGGGATGGGCCCGCCGGGGTCGACCAGGGTGGAGAACTCGCCCAGCACCTCACCCGCCCGCACCTTGACCGCGCCGATCTCGGTGATCGAGTCTTCGGCCGGCGAGCCGCCGGTGGTCTCCAGGTCGAACACGACGAACGTGACGTCGCTCAGCGGGGTGCCGAGCTCGTCGAGGGTGCCTTGTACCGCGTCCACGTTCCAAGACCATAGAGAGGGGGACCGACAGTTACTCCGCCGGACCACGCCGGAGCGCGGGGAAGGGGGCCCGGGACGGCATGGGGGGACGTGCTCGAATAACCATCCTTCTTGATCCTTAGTTACCCTTCCCTTTATGTCCGCGGGAAGACTTGCCGGCCGCTACGCCCTGCTGCGCCCACTCGGCGCCGGCGGCATGGGGAAGGTGTGGCTGGCCAAGGACGAGATGCTCGACCGCGAGGTCGCGGTCAAGGAGCTCACCCTGCCCGAGGGCATGCCGTCCAAGGATCGCGCCGACGCGGTCACCAGGGCCGTGCGCGAGGCGCAGGCCACCGCCCGGCTGCGCCATCCCGGCATCGTGGCGTTGCACGACGTCATCGTCGAGCACGAGCGGCCGTGGCTGGTCATGGAGCTGCTGCGGGGCCGTACGCTGGCCGACACCGTGCGCGAGTTCGGCCCGATGCCCCCCGAGTACGCCGCCCGCGTCGGCGCCGACGTGCTGGAGGCGTTGCAGGCCGCCCACGCCCAGGGGCTGCAGCACCGCGACGTGAAGCCGGGCAACGTGTTCCTGACCGACAGCGGCAGGGTGGTGCTGACCGACTTCGGCATCGCCCGGCAGGAGGGGCAGGCCGCGCTCACCGAGCAGGGGCTCATGATCGGCTCGCCCGGGTTCATCGCGCCCGAGCGGCTGGAGGGCGAGCCCGGCGGCCCGTCCAGCGACCTGTGGTCGCTCGGCGCGACCCTGTTCGCCGCCGTGACCGGCGGGAACGCCTACCAGGGCTCGGTCGCCGAGCGGGTCAGGGCGACCGTGACGCAGCCGGTGCCGGTCGCGCCGGGGCCGCTCGGGCCGCTGCTGGCCGCCATGATGGCGCGCCATCCTGACGCCCGTCCCGATCCGCGCAACGTCGTGCACGCGCTCAGGCAGCTGGCCGCGGGCGGCCCGCCGCCGGTCCTGGCGGCCGGCGAGCAGGCCACCGCGCCCCGCCCGGTGGGGCGGCGCGGGCGGCCGCTGCTGTTGTGGGTCGCGGTCGCGGCCGTGCTCGTGGTCGCCGCCGGGGCCACCGGCTTCGTCGTGCTGCGCGACGACGACGGGCCGCCGGCCGCGTTCACCGTGCCGATGGACGTGTGCACCCTGCTCACCCCGCAGGACGTCGGCGGCCTGCTGCGCACCCAGAGCCCGCCCAAGGCCCAGCCGGACAGCAACGAGGTGGGCCCCGAATGCGGCTGGCCGACCGCCGGCACCGGCATCGGGCTCCAGGTGCAGAAGGACTCCGACACCGTCGATCCCTGGTCGATGACCGCCGCCACGGCCCGCACCCTGTTCCAGAACCAGAAGCGCTACTGGGCCAAGTACGACCAGATCGACTGGACCTGGCCGGAGATCGGCGTCAAGACCGACATGCGCTCCACCCGCACCCCCGTCCACGACCTGGCCGGCCTCGGCGAGGAGGCGTTCGCGTTCGAGCTGAAGGGCAAGACCGGCCGCGTCCACTCGGCTCACGTCTACTACCGGATCGCCAACCTGGTGGTGGCCGTCCAGTACGCCACCCTGGCCGACAAGCCGACCGACGAGGACGTCCGGCAGGCGGCGATCAAGGCGGCCCGGGCGAGCGAGCAGGCGTTGCGCCGTGCGAAGTGACCACTACCTGCTGGCCGGCCGCTACCGGCTGGTCGAGCAGCTCGGGCAGGGCGGCGCGGGCACGGTGTGGCGGGCGCTGGACGAAATGCTCGACCGCGAGGTCGCCGTCAAGCAGGTGCGGGTGCCGCCGGGGCTGAGCCCCCACCAGCGTGCCGAGTTCGCCGACCGCGCCATCCACGAGGCCAGGTCGGCCGGACGCCTGCGCGACCCGGCCATCGTGCTGGTGCACGACGTGGTGCTCGACGGCGACCAGCCGTGGATCATCATGGACCTGGTCACCGGCCGGTCCCTGGACAAGGTGATCAGGGAGAACGGGCCGCTGCCGCCCCCGTACGCGGCCCGCATCGGGCTGCAGGTGCTGTCGGCGCTGGAGGTCGCGCACTCCCACGGCATCCTGCACCACGACGTCAAGCCGGCCAACATCCTGCTCGACGCCGACGGCTCGGCCATGCTGACCGACTTCGGCATCGCCGTCCCCATGGGCGGTCAGGGCGACGGCGCCGGCAGCGGCGGCTCGCCCGGCTACATGGCGCCCGAGCGGCTCAACGAGCAGGCGCCGGGCCCGGAGTCCGACCTGTGGTCGCTGGGCGCGAGCCTGTACACCGCCGTGGAGGGTCGGGCGCCGTTCGAGCGGCAGCTGCCCGCGGCGGTCGCGGCGGCGGTGCTGCTGCACGACCCGCCCTTCCCCGCGCGGGCGGGCCGCGAGTTCGGCGGGCTGCTCATGGCGATGCTGGCCAAGGAGCCCGCCGCCCGTCCCACGGCGGCCCAGGTCCGGCAGGTGCTCAGTGGCGCGCCGGTGCGCTCCGGCCCGGTCCCCGGGCGTCGCCGGCGGTGGTTGCTGCCGGTGGCCGTCGCGTCCGGCGTCGCGGTGCTCGGCGCCGGCTGGTACGCCGTGGACGCCCTGGCCGGTCAGCCGGAGACCGGCCGGTACGCCGCCGCCCCCGACCCCTGCCGCCTGCTGAGCGACGCCCAGGCCGCCGAGCTGGCGAAGGGCGCCGTCCGGCGCAGCGCCACGCGGGACGGCGAGTGCCAGTGGGTCGCGGGGCTGGAGGAGCGGCGGGGCCGGCGGATCACCGTACGGACCTGGATCGAGAAGCCCGACGGCGACCTCGGCGGGCCGCAGGTGGCCGCGCGCCGGTTCACCAGCGAGAAGGGCACCAGGAACGCGGCGCAGGGCACCCGGGCGCGGATGGCCGCCGGTGAGGTCGTGGACGTCGCGGGGGTGGGGGAGGCGGCGTTCGTGCAGAACCGGTTCGAGCTGTTGATGTCCTCCAGCACGGTCGGCCGGTTCGACAGCATCGTGCTCTTCCGGTCCAGCAACCTGCTCGGCGAGGTGATCTGGCATCGCGACGAGGTGTCGGTCAAGGCGCCGGTCGACAAGGAGACGGCGCTGCGGATCGCCCGGGTGGTCTCCGGGGCGCTGCCGGGATGATCGTCGTGCGTGCTGCAAGGGGCGTTTCGCCATGTCTCACCGCAAGTCAGGGCAATCTCAGGAGTCGCAGTGAATCCCGGTAGCGATTACGAGCCGCCGACCACCCCTCATCCGGTGCCGGGCCGGCGGTTCGAGCCGCAGGGAAGGCCGCCGACACCGCCCCCCGGCCCGCCCCCCGGCCCGCCCCCCGGTCCGCCCCCCGGTCCGCAACCGGGCCCGCCCCCCGGTCCGCAACCGGGCCCGCCGCCCCGCCCGCAGCCGGGCCCACAGCCGGGCCCACAGCCTGTTCCTCAGCCTGTTCCTCAGTCCGGCCCGCAGTGGGGGCCGCCGTCAGGGCCGCAGTGGGGGCCGCCGCCGGAGCCGCCCACGGGGCCGATGGGCGGGCCGCCCGCCGGTCGGCCCGGACGCCGCCCGGCGTGGTTGCTGCCCACCCTCGCCGCGGCCCTGGTGGTGGTCGTGGCCGGCGGCGGCGTGGGGGCCTACCTGCTGCTGTCCGGCAAGGGCGGCGGCGGGACGGCCGCCGGGCCGTCGTCGGCGGCGCGGTCCGTGGCGCCGGCCGCCGCCGCGCCCGGCCCGGACGCCTGCTCGATGCTGCCCGCGGACGAGGCCGAACGGCTGGCGCCCGGCGCGACGGTGACCAAGTCCTCCAGGGACTCCGACTACACCGTCGCCTTCACCTGCAACTGGCAGAACCAGCGCATCTCGTTCGGCGAGTTCTGGCGCAGCAGGGAGATCGACGTCAGGATCGAGCAGCACAAGGGCGAGGGCGCCAAGACCGGCCGCTCGATGGCCCAGAACTCCTACGAGATGGACTACCGCGGCGCCAAGTACGGAGCCACCGCCAAGCCCTCGCTCGACCCCGACGAGAAGGAGTACGTCTCCCCGGTCAAGGACGTCACCGGCGTCGGCGAGGGGGCGTTCGCCCAGTACACCTGGCGGCGCGACGGCAAGCTGCTGTGGTACTCCTTCGGCCAGGCCCACGCCCAGGTCGGGGACATGACGATCCGGGTCAAGTTCCAGGCCGGGCAGCAGCGCAAGGACGCGCAGATCCTGTCCAACGAGAGCACCAGGTCCATCACCGAGGAGAACGCCATCCGCGAGGTCAGCGGCCTGATCGCGTACTTCGCCAAGGGCGTGGCCGCCTGGCAGGCGCAACACCCCGGCGTGCTGGCCAAGGCCGACCAGGCCCCGGCCACCCAGAGCCCGGCCGCCCGCCCGACGCCCTCGCCCACGGAGCTGGCCGCCTTCCCGCCCGCCTGCCAGGCCGTCACGGAGGCAGCCACCCGCCTGGTGCCGAAGCCCACCACGAGGGCGCGCGCCACCGAGTCGGGCAACGACGACGAGACCGAGTGCCGCTGGCTCAACCTCGACCTGCCGGGCGCGGCCGGGAACGTCAGGATCCGCAGCATGCTGATCACCACCCACCGCTTCACCAACCGGGCGGGCGCGATCGACCCGGGCGCGGCCAAGGCCTACTACGCCGGCGAGTACGGCGGCGCCAAGAAGACCGCCGAATCGTCCATCGGCGGCATCACGTGGGGCGAGCTGAGCGACATCGAGGGGCTCGGCGAGCAGGCCTACGGCCAGTTCGTGCAGACCAGGCAGGGGGAGGTGTCGGCCTCCAGCGGCACGGTGATCGCGCGTACCGGCGCGCTGGTGGTCAGGGTCGACTACTCCGGCGCCGAGCGGCCCAAGGGCGAGCCGGCGAACTCGCCCAAGGCCCGGCTCATGCCCCGCAAGGAGGCGCAGGACGGCGCGCTCGCCCTGGCCAGGGCGTACCTGGCCGAGCTGGCCAAACAGCCGGCCGGAAGCTGATCCCACGCGGCGAACCCCAGGGCGCGGACGTCGGGGCGCGAGCGTCAGGGCGTGGGCGTCAGGGCGCCGATTTCAGGGCGCGGACGTCAGGGCGTGGGCGTCAGGCGGCCCGCACGCGAGCGTCAGGAGGCCCTCACGCGGCCCTCAGCCGGACGTCACGCGGGCCTCACGCGGCCCTCGGCCGGGACGTCACGCGGGCCTCGCTCGGCCCTCGGCCGGAGGTCACGCGGGGGCCTCGCGGAGCCGTTCGATGCGGATGCCGCACAGGAGCAGCTCCGGCACCACCCCCACGACCAGCAGGCTGACCAGCAGGGCCGCGCCGACGACGAGCGCGACCGGCACCGCGGCGACCTCGTGCGGCAGCGGCGGCGTGCCCGGCGGCACGGTGAACTGCGGGATGCGGCCCAGCGCCACCTTGGCCGCCGTCAGCCCGGCGGCGAGCCCGGCCAGCGTGCCGGCGGCCACCGTGATCACCTGCTCCAACAGCAGCACGACCCGCAGCGCCGCCACCCGCGCGCCCGACGCCTCCAGCGCGGCCAGCCCGTACCAGCGCCGCTTGGCGGCCGTGTGCAGGGCCAGCACGGTCCTGCCGAGCGCCAGCACCGCCGCCGACAGGGCGGCCACCAGCAGCAACAGCAGGGCCAGGCCCGGCCCCTGACTGGCGAAGAGGTGGCCGGCTCCGCGGCGCGGGGATCATCCTCCCGGCGGGCGATCTACGTCAACGGTCAACAAGGCTGCAACTCGGTTGCAAGCGCGACAAATAGCGTATTGACCAGAAAGCCGCCGGGCCGCGCGATCACGGCTTGTCCGCTACAGGGGCATGGGCAACCGTGGTGGATCACGCGGCCTGCCGCCCGCCGCCCGGACCGTCGCCCGGACCGCCGCCCGGACCGCCCGGACCGCCGCCTTGTCCGCCGGTCAGGAACGGATCCAGCAGGCCCGGCACCGCGCGTGCCGCCAGGTCGAGCCCGTCGCCGCGGCCCACGTCCAGGACCTCGTAGTGGCCGCCGCCCGCGGCCGTGCAGGCCGA
The DNA here is from genome assembly GCF_053601695.1 of Nonomuraea sp. NPDC004702. Taxonomy (NCBI): domain Bacteria; kingdom Bacillati; phylum Actinomycetota; class Actinomycetes; order Streptosporangiales; family Streptosporangiaceae; genus Nonomuraea; species Nonomuraea sp. NPDC004702. Next base: position 122,015 of record NZ_JBSGCE010000012.1, on the reverse strand, counting down.
GACGGTCAGCAGGTCCGAGCGCCGCTGGAAGAACGACTGCCGGAACGTCCAGCCGGTGATGCCGGCCCGGTCCAGCGCCACCGTACGGCGGACGAGCGCGCCGCGGCGCGTGACCAGGTGCCGCGGGCCCAGCGCGTGACCGAGAGCGCGCCGGCTCTCGGCGGCCAGCCACAACCCCACCGGGAGCGCCAGGACGGGCGCCGCCCACACCCACGCGCGCGGCCACGACGCGGGCAGCAGCCACCAGGCGAGCCCCGCGCCCGCCGCCAGCACGACGGTGGCCACCAGCGCCCGCACGACCCGCCGCCGCCCGGCCGCCACCGGATGCACGACCAGAGACGCGACCCCCGCGCCGATCCCCGCACCTGCGCCGATCCCCGCCCCTGCGCCGATCTCCGCCCCCGCGCCGATCTCCGCCCCCGCGCCGATCTCCGGGCCTGTCCCGGCGCCCGTCGTCGTGTTCGCGATCGCGGCGGCGACGCGGGTGGCCTCGGCGCGGGGGAGCGGCGGGGTGAGGGCGGCCACGTCCTCGGTCTCGTCCTCCGTCTTGGCCAGGCCGGTCGCGACGGCCTTGACCCGGGCGCCGCCGCCCAGCCGCAGCAACAGCGGCTCGCTGATCTCGACGCCGCGCAGCCGCCGTTCCTCCAGGGTCAGCGAACGCGTGGTCAGCAGCCCGCGGCGCAGCCTGAGCCGGCCGGGCTCGCGTTCCAGGCGGTAGCGGCCCCAGGACTCGGCGTACAGCAGGAACGCGCCGAGCGCGCCGACGGCCGCGTTGAGCGCCAGGACCAGCGGGACGGCGAGCCACGGCTGCGCGCTCACCCAGCCCCACAGGCCACTCGCCGCCCGGTCGGTGAAGTCCTTGAGCCCGACGGCGCCGAGCCCCTTGTAGGCCGCGCCCAGGACCACCGCCGCCCCGGTGAACGTCCAGACCGACAGGGGCGCGTACCGGATCCACGACCAGCGCAGCTCGGCCAGGGGACCGTCCTCGGGCGCGGGCGCGTCCTGGCGCAGCAGCGTGCGGCGCAGCATCTCGGCCGAGTGCCGGTCGAGGGCGTCCAGCACCAGCTCCGAGCCCTCGGCCGCGCGCTCGCCGGTGCCGACCTTGACCACGGTCAGGCCGAACGCCCGGCGCACCGGGTCGGCGCGCAGGTCCACGCTGCGCACCCGGTCCAGCGGGACCGCGCGGTGCTGCCGCACGGTCACGCCCGACCGCAGTTCGAGCCGGTCGGACGTGAGCCGCCAGGCGGTCGTCCGCAGCCGGGCCGCCTCGTAGGCCACCGCCCCCGCCACGATCAGCACGGCGGCCCCCGCGCACGCGGCGACCACGCCGCCCGCCTCCCAGTCCTGGCCCACCAGGAACCGCGCCAGCGCGGCGACGGCGCCGGCCGCGAACGCCAGCGACCTGGCGGCCGCGTTCCACAGGCCCCGGCCCGACAGCCGCTGCCAGCCGGTCACGTCGCGTCCCCGGGCGTCGCCTGGGTGCGCGCGGTGAGCCGTTCGGCCAGGTCCGCGGCGAGCCGGTGGTCCAGCGCCGTGATCTTGACGGCTCCGGCGGAGGAGGCGGTGGTCACGGTGACGTCGGCCAGCCCGAACAGCCGCTGCACCGGCCCCCGCTCGGTGTCGACCCGCTGGATCCGCGACATCGGCGCCACCTTCCACGTGTGCGTCAGCCACCCCTGGCGGACGTAGACCGCCTCCTCGGTGACCTCCCACCGCTGCACCCGGTAGGCCGCCCGCGGCTCGGCCAGCGCCACCAGCAGGCACGCCGCCGCGAACGCCGCCGCCGCCACCCCCAGCCCCGGCGTGCGCGGCGTGAACACCAGGTACGCGCCCACGGCCGCCGCCGCCACGGGGACCATGAGGACGAGCCACTGCACCGTCCACCACGCCACCGCCCGGCGGTCGGGACGGTGCCGCGGCGGACGCAGCGCGGTCCCGCTCATCGGCCCTCCTCCGCCCCGCCGGCCGTCCGCCCCGCCGGCCGTCCGCCCGGCCGCGCCGGCGACCGAGAGCAGCGCGAACCCGAGCACGCCGATCACGACGGCCGCGAAGACCTCGTAACCGTCGAGGAAGGGCAGCACATTGACGACGAGCAGGCCGTGCGCCCACCCCCACCAGCCGAACAGCGTGTTGAGCAGCCCGCCGACCCCCTGCAGGATCAGCAGCCAGCCGAACACCTCCACCACCGCTTTCATGCCGTCCACACTCGCCGCCGCGGCGGCCCGCCGGCCTCGGCCATCGGTCTGCGGCGACACCGACTTTGGTCGCTGTCGCCGGCTCCCGCGCAGGGCATAACCTCGACGAATGTGAGGGAACTGCGGGGGGAGGGCGATCCGGCCCTGGAATACCGGTGGGCGTTGCCGTCCACGCTGCTCGGCGACGGGCGCGGGGGCCGGGTGCGGCGCTCGACCCTCGACTGGGTCTCCGACATCGCGCTGTTCCTGCTGGCCTGCGGCGTGACGTTCATCAGCCTGGAGGAGATCAGGAACGAGCCCGAGCCGCTGCTGGTCGTCGAGCAGATCGTGGGCGCGCTGGCGTGCGCGGGGGTGTGGCTGCGGCGGCGCTGGCCGGTGGGGTTCGCGCTGGTGACGATCCTGCTGTCGTCCTACCTGGAGCTGGTCGGCGGGGCCTCGCTGGTGGCGCTGTTCACCGTGGCGGTGCACCGGCCGTTCAAGGTGTCGGGGCCCGTCACGCTGCTGGCGCTGGTCACCCTGGCCCCGTACGTGCTGCTGCGGCCCCAGGAGGACCTGACGCCGCTGTGGGGGGCGGCGTTCGGGGTCACGATCGTGCTGACCGTCTACGCCTGGGGCATCGTCATCCGGGCCAGGCGGCAGCTCGTCTGGTCGCTCAGGCAACGGGCCGAGACCGCCGCCGAGGACGCCAAGCGGCTCGAACGCGAGCGCATCGCCCGCGAGATGCACGACGTGCTGGCCCACCGCATCTCGATGCTCAGCCTGCACGCCGGGGCGCTGGAGTTCCGTCCCGACGCGCCCGCCGAGGACGTCGCCAGGGCCGCCGGGGCGATCAGGAGCAACGCCCACCTGGCGCTCCAGGACCTGCGCGAGGTGATCGGCGTGCTCCGCCACACCCCGCCGGGGGCCGCCGACCCGGTGCCCGACCGGCCGCAGCCGACGCTCGCCGACCTGCCCGCGCTGGTCGAGGAGTGCCGCCAGGCCGGCATGGACGTCCGCCTCGACCTGGGCGCCGCGGACGGCGTCCCGGCCGGGGTGGGCCGCAACGTCTACCGCATCGTGCAGGAGGCGCTCACCAACGCGCGCAAGCACGCGGACGGCGCGCCGGTGGCCGTGGCCGTGGCGGGCGAGCCGGGCGAGGGGGTCTCGGCCGAGGTGCGCAACCCGGTGTGGTCGCGGCACGGGCCGCGCATGCCGGGGGCGGGCGCCGGGCTCATCGGGCTGACCGAACGGGCCGAGCTGGCCGGCGGCCGGCTGGAGCACGGCGTGACCGGCGGCGAGTTCCGGGTGCGCGCCTGGCTGCCGTGGCCGCCGGAGCAGGACGGGGAGTGACGTTGACCGACGGAGGGCAGATGGACGCGCCGATCAGGGTGCTGATCGTGGACGACGACGCGATGGTGCGGGCCGGGCTGTCGATGATCCTCGGCGGGGCCGCGGACATCGAGATCGTGGGCGAGGCGGCCGACGGGGCCGAGGTGCCGCCGCGGGTGGCCGAGCACCGGCCGCACATCGTCCTGATGGACATCCGCATGCCGGGCGTCGACGGGCTCACCGCGACCGAGGCGCTGCGCCGCACCGCCTCGCCGCCCGAGGTCGTGGTGCTGACCACGTTCCACGCCGACGCCCAGGTCGTGCGGGCGCTGCGCGCGGGGGCGGCCGGGTTCCTGCTGAAGGACATCCCGCCCGGCGACCTGGTCGACGCCGTCAGGCGGGTGGCCGCGGGGGAGCCGATCCTGTCGCCGGCGGTGACCCGGCAGCTCATCTCGCACGTGTCCGACGGGGGCGGCCGCGACCGCACCGAGCGGGCGCGGGGGCTGCTCGGCCGGCTGAGCGAGCGGGAGCGCGAGGTCGCGCTGGCCGTGGGGCAGGGCAGGTCGAACGCCGAGATCGGGCGGGAGCTGTTCATGAGCGTGCCCACGGTCAAGGCGCACGTCTCGCGCATCCTGACCAAGCTCGACCTGAACAACCGGGTGCAGATCGCGCTGCTGGTCTACGACGCTAGCGGGTGAGCAGCTCCTCGATGGCGGCCCGGTGGAGCACCAGGTCGTCGGGGTCGTCCGGCATGGGCTGCTCGCCGAAGTGGATCCTGCGCTGCCACACCCGGGCCATGATGACGCCGTGGCGGAGGGCGGCGTACATCTCGTAGAAGTCGAGGTCGCGGGGCTCGTAGCCAGTTATTTCGCAATATTTCTGGCAAACGTCGTCGCGGCGCATGAAGTCCGGCATGCCGGGCAGGCCCATCGTCACCGCGAGGTCCTGGAAGAAGCGGTGCAGGAAGATCATCCAGGAGAGGTCCAGCTCGCGCGGGCCCACGGCGGCCATCTCCCAGTCGAGCACCGCCACCGGCGTGAAGTCGCGGTACATCACGTTGCCGATCCTGGCGTCGCCCCAGGTCAGGACGTCGGGGCCGGGGTCGTCCGGCCAGTGTGAGCCGAGCCAGTCGAAGGCCCGCTCCAGCACGGGGATCGGCCGGGTGCCGTGCGCCCACCGGTAGTAGGCGCGCTGGGCCTCGACGTGCGCGCGCAGGCCGTCCGTGCCGCCGGGGGCGAGCGGGCCGAGCACCGCGACCTCCTGCCCGGTGTACGGCGTCTCGTGCAGCGCCGCCACGAGCCCGACGCTCGCCTCCTGCAGCCGCCGCCGGTCGCCGGGGGAGGCGTCGTGCAGCCAGCCCCCGAACGTGTACGGCATGACGTCCGGCGGCACGTCGCCCTCGGCCCGCTCCATGACGAAGAACGGCGTCCCGAGCGGCGCGGGGTCGGGCTCGAACCAGAGCGGTCTCGGCGCTGGGATCCCAGCTTTCTCCCTGGCCAGCCGCATGACCTCGAACTGGGCCCGCAGATCGTAGGAGGGGAACACCGGAACGGCTTCCGCCGCAGGTGCGAGCCTGGCCACGCACCGCCGCGTCCCGGCGGCCCAGGTGGCGGTGAAGAACAGCGTCTCGCTCGACATGCCGTTGCCCGAGGGCCGCGACAGCTCCGACACCGTGGCGTCCCCGCCGACCCGTCCGCGCAGCCAGCGGGACGCCCGCTCGCGCAGTTCCGCCAGGTCACGCGTGGACGTGCGCATCTGTTCCGTCACCGCTCACCTCCAGGCCGCACCGCTGCCCCGGCTCAGTCGTATACCCCCTACCAAGCGCTTGTCTAGGTTCAAGGGACCGTTACGGTCAGGTACGCAAGAGCCGTACCCTTGTCTGAAAGGGCATGTCACGAAGGGACAAGTGGGATGAGTTCAGCGGGTGAAGGCCTGTCTCGCCCGCTTCCCGAGCAGGTGCGCCTCAACGTCGTCGACCTGGCCGCCCAGGTTCTCGGCACGATGCCCGCCGTCTCCGTGCCGCCGCCGCTGCGCGGCATCGCGAAGTTCGACCCGCGCAAGCGCGCCAAGCTGGGCAGCGCGCCGATCGCCGCGCAACTGGAGAACGACAAGAAGTTCCGCGAACTGGTCGCGGAGTCCGTCGCCGCCGGATGGCCCGAGCTGGTCGCCGCGCTGGCCGAGGGCAGTGTGCCGCCCGCCGCCGACCCCGTGCTGGTGGCTGCCGCAGCCTATCTCACCAGGCCCCCCGGCTGGGCGGAGATGATCGAAACCGCCCGCGCCGACCTGGAGCAGTCCGCCGTGGCGGCCGAGGGGTCCGAGCGCGAGGAGGCCGTCACGCGGCTGCGCGAGCAGCTCGCCGCGCAGAAGACCGCCGCCAAGGAGGAGGCCGACCGGCTGCGCGAGCAGATCAAGGCGGCCCGCGCCGAGAACTCCGACCTGCGGCGCAAGCTCCACGACGCCCGCGAGCGGGCCAAGGCCGCCACCCGCAGGGCCGAGGAGATGGAACAGGCCGCCGACGACGCCCGGCACGCCGCCTCCGCCGCCGGGAACGCGGGCGAGGCCGAGCTGCGCCGCCTGCGCGAGCGCCTGGCCGACGTGGAGAGGCAGCTCGAAGCCTCCCGCCGGGCCGCCCGCGAGGGCCGCAGCATCGAGGACGCCCGCATCAGGGTGCTGCTCGACGCCCTTCAGGACGCCTCGGCCGGGCTGCGCAGGGAGCTGGCGCTGCCCACCACGATCAGCAGGCCCGCCGACTCGGTCGCGGCCAGCACCGGCGAGCGTCCCGGGGTGCGCGGGGTGCCCGCGCGGGCCCTGGCCGACGACGACCCGCAGCTCCTCGACCAGCTCCTGGCGCTGCCGCAGGTCCACCTGATCATCGACGGCTACAACGTCACGAAGACCGGCTACGGCACGCTCACCCTCGCCGACCAGCGCAACCGGCTGATGACCGGCCTCGGCGGACTGGTCGCCCAGACCCGGGTCGAGGTGACGGTGGTCTTCGACGGCGCCGAGCTCAACGCGCCGGTGCAGGTGGTGGCGCCGCGCGGGGTGCGGGTGCTGTTCAGCGCGCCGGGGGAGATCGCCGACGACCTGATCCGTCAGCTCGTCCGGGCCGAGCCGCCCGGCCGGGCCATGGCCGTCGTCTCCTCCGACCGCGAGGTCGCCGAGTCCGTACGCCGGATGGGCGCCAGACCGGTTCCGTCCGGTCTGCTGCTGCGCCGGCTGGGCCGCGCATAAGTTACGAATTAGCACTATTGGCGAGACCCAACCCGCCACTTCTGTACTATTTCGCCCCAGGTGTAATCCCTGGGAGGCGACGCTGTGAGGTTTGGCCGGGTGACGGTGGCCGCGGGTCTCGCGATCGGACTGATGACGGTCCCGATGGGTGCGGCGCTCGCTGATCCCAAGCCCACTCTCAAACAGGCCAAGGCCAAGCTGGAGAAGCTGAACGACAAGGCCGACAAGGTGGTCGACCGGTACAACACGGCGACCGAGAACTACAAGAAGGCCAAGGACGCCTACACCAGGCTCAACGACCGCTACAAGCAGAAGCTGCAGACGGTCGCCGACCTCCGCGCCGAGATCATCAGGGTGGCGGTGGACTCCTACAAGCTGGGCGGGGACGTCACCTCCCTGCCCGGCATGGTCGGCGTCGACGACCCAGAGAACCTGCTGGCCGGGCTGGCCATGGCCGGGCAGCTCTCGCGCGAGCGGCTGGAGAAGCTGGCCGCCTTCGACCGCGAGAACAAGGGGCTCAAGGCCGAGCGCGACAACGCCGAGACCGCGCTCGCCGACGCCGACAAGGAGCGGGACGCCGTCCAGCGGGAGCGGGCCGAGGTGCTGAAGCTGGTCGGCCAGCAGAAGAAGCTCCTGGACAAGCTGGGGGCCTACAACCCGGGCAATCCCAACAGCACCGGCATCAAGTACACCGGTCCCGCCTCGGGCAGCGCGGCGGCCGTCCTGAACTTCGCCTTCGCCCAGGTGGGCAAGCCGTACATCTACGGGGGCACGGGCCCGCGCGGCTACGACTGCTCAGGGCTGACGCAGGCCGCCTGGCGCGCCGCCGGCGTCTCACTGCCGCGTACGACGTGGCAGCAGTGGGCCTGGGGCGCGAGCCGGAAGGTGGACCTCAAGGACCTCCAGCCGGGTGACCTCATCTTCAGCGAGGGGCTCGGGCACGTCAGCATCTACGCGGGCGGCGGCAAGATCGTCCATGCGCCGCAGACGGGCGACGTCGTCAAGGTCGTCCGCCTCGCCGACTACGGTCGCCCGCTCGTCGGAGCCATCCGCCCCTGACTCGGCCCCCGCCCGAAATCTCGGGCGGCTTCGGCATGCCCGTGAGCGCTGCGGCGAAAGGGGCAAACGGGGCGAAAGGGCCCTGACAATCAGCTGTGCCGGGAAGTGTGAGAAGGGTCACAAAGCGGTAATGGAGTCCTGAGGTCCAGCAGGGGTTTCACCCTTTACTTGCACCTTTATCTGATCTTTACAGGCCGAGTCTCCCTTTGCCAAATCTTGACCCCTCGGCGTAGTTTCTGGCGTCGCGGTCAGCAAGCCATGCGCACCGCGGATCGACATCGGAACCCCGATGCGGACCAGATAGAAATCCAGCGGTCGCCGCCGATATCCCCGTTCAGGCACAACCATCGGGCGGCGACCTGCCGAGTCCGTGCAGCCAGGAGGCACGGAGCCGGGGACCCAAAGATCCCGTCATCCCCCGGGATCAGGGGTGAATCGGCGCGTCTTCGCGCCGTAGGGCGACTTCCAGGCCCGAATCCGTCAGCTAACCCGGTAGGCGTTCGTGGAAGACACAAGGAGAAATCCTGTCTACCTCCCTGCATAACCCCCGTCTGTCCCGTCTTGCCCTGAGGGGCGTCGCACTCACGATGACCGTGACGGCCGGAGGTGCGGTTCTCCATGCCGTGCCGGCCGGGGCGCAGACGGTGAGCGAATCGGCCGCCAGGCTCACCGCGGTGTCCAGCACCGCCAAGGCGGCCACTGCGAAGTCGGCCAGGTCGGCGAAGACCGTCAGGTCTGCCAAGTCGGCCAAGGCCGCGCGGCAGGCGTCGAAGGCCCGCAGGGCCGTCGCCGTCGCCAAGCATCAGGTCGGCGACCCGTACCGGTACGGGGCCACGGGCCCTGGTGCGTTCGACTGCTCCGGACTCGTCCAATACGCCTGGAAGAAGGCCGGGGTACGACTCCCGCGCGTGACGAACAGCCAGTTCGCCCGCATCAAGCGCAAGGTCTCCTGGCGCAATCTCAAGCCGGGCGACCTGATGTTCTTCAACGGGCTGGGCCACGTCGGCATGTACGTCGGCCACGGCAAGATGGTCCATTCGCCGCGGACCGGCGAACGGGTGCGCATCGACAAACTGGGCGGATGGCGGAAGTCGTCGTTCGTCGGCGCGGTGCGTCCCGGCGCGTGACAACGGGCCCCGCCCGGACCCTCCCCGGTCCGGGCCGGGGCCTGTCGCATGCCCGGCCCCGAGCAGGACCCGGTCCGGCGAAGGGCCCGGCTCCGCGACGGGATCGGTCCGGCGGAGGGGTCGGCTCCGGGATGGGATCGGTCCGGCGGGGGGGTCGGCCTCGGGAAGGGGCCGGGAGGGGCGTGGGCCTACTAGCATCGGGCCGTGTCCTCGCAGGTGCGTCCGTCCCTTCGCGGTCCGCGGCTGCTCCTCTCGGTCCTGCTGCTGTCGACGGCGGTGCTCGTGGTGGCCGACGCGCCGCCCGCCGCCGTCCTGCCCGCCGGGGCGCGCGGGTTGTGGAGCGACGGCGGTCAGGTGGCCCGCGGCGCGCGGTCCGTGGTCGTGGGGCACCGCGCGGAGCCCGGCGTGCTCGCCGATCTGGCCCGCCGCGCGGATCTCGCCGGACGGCGGGTGTCCGCGGTGCTCGGCCGGCCGGTGCGCGCGCTGGTCGTCGTGCCGGACTCCGACGCCGAGGCGGCCGGGCTGGCGCGCACGGGCCCGCTGGACGGGCTGGCCGCGGTGGCCGACGGCGCCAGGGTGATCGTCGTGCCCGGCTCGTTCGCCCGGCTCACCCCCACGGGACGCGACGTCGTCCTCACCCATGAGCTCACCCACGTCGCCGCGGGCACCGACCGGCTGCCCGTCTGGCTCTACGAGGGGTTCGCCGACTACGTGGCCTACCGCGACGCAGGGCTTCCCGTCGGGACGGCCGCCGCCGAACTCGCCGCCGACGTAAAGGCCGGCCGGCTGCCGAGCGAGTTGCCCGGACCTGCGGCTTTCGCCCCCACGGCCGCCGATCCCGGACGGCTCGCGCGGGCGTACCAGGAGGCCTGGATGGCGTGTCGCTTCCTCGCGGACCGGTTCGGTGACGGGACCCTGGTACGGCTCTACCGTGATGCCCGCGTGGCCGGCGTCGATCAGGCGCTCGCCTCCGTGGGGCTCACCGCCGAGACGCTGGCGGCACGGTGGCGCGAGTACGTACGAGAGCAGCTCGCGTGAAGGGGAGGCAGATGAGCGAGCGGAACGACCCGTCCCGGGAAGGGGACGAGCCCGCCGGAGCGGTCGCCGGAGGGGCCGACGAGCCCGGCACGGCGGTCGCGGCGGCGCACGGCGGCGGTGTGGCCATCAGGGACGACGGCGGGGACCGGCCCGGTGACGGTGCGTCGCCGGAGCCGTCCGGCACCAACGAGCCCCCCGAGTCCCCGGGCCACGCCGACGACCCGGACTATCCGGACGCCCGCCCCGACGCGGACGCCGACCCCGACACCGAGGACCCCCGTCACCCCCGACCCCCCACCCCCGACGACCGCCCCCACGCCACCCGCGCCGACGCCCCCGCCACCGACGCCCGGCCCCCCGCGCAGGCCGCCGAGGACACGGACGCCCCCGGCAGGAGCCCCGACGAGCACCCGGACCGCTCCGGAAAGGGCGGCAAAGGCCGCGCCAAGGGCAAGGACGGTAAAGGCGGACGTGAAGGCGGCGAAGCCGTAGGCGAGGGCAAGGGCGGCAAAGGCGGAGGCGCAGGCAAAGGCGGCAAGGGCGGCGGCAAGGGCAAGGGCGGCAAAGGTGGAGGCGAGGGCAAGGGCCCTGGCAAGGGCGCGGGCGATCCCGCCGGCCCCCTCGCTGAAGGCGTCGAGGCCCGTCCGGGAACCGGCAAGCTGACGGGAACGGCGGAGCACCTGATCGCCCGCGAACGGCAACGCGCGGAATCCCGCTCCAGGCGCGCCGCCGGCGCCGCCCTGGCCCTGGTCGGCGGCGTGATCCTGGCCGTGGCCGCGTTCACCACCCCCTGGCGGGTCCTCGCGGCGGGCGCGCCCGCCGTCGCCCCCGACCCCGCCCGCGACTTCAGCGCCGCCCAGATCGCCAGGGCGCAGGCGTTCGACGCGGCCACCACCCTGCCCGGCTACATCTCGCTCGGCCTCACGGTCCTGTTCGCCGGGCTGCTGGTCCTCACGCCGTTCGCGGCCAAGGTGCTGGGCGTGCTCAGGGGCCCGTGGTGGGTGCGGGTGATCCTCGGCGTGGTGGTGCTCACCGCGATCACCGAGGTGCTGAGGTGGCCGCTCGGCATGTGGTTCGAGACGATCCTGCGCGACTACGGCCTGTCCACCCAGGACTGGGCGGGCTGGACCGCCGACCGGCTCAAGAACACCGGCGTCAGCGTGCTGCTGACGGCCGTCATGCTGCTCGCCCTCGTGGCGCTGGCCCGCAAGGTGCGCCGCTGGTGGATCCCGGCCGCCGTGGGCGCGTTCGCGCTCACCCTCGGCGTGTCGTACGTCTACCCGGTGGTGTTCGAGCCGCTGTTCAACGACTTCACCTCCATGCCGCAGGGCTCGCTGCGGTCGGAGCTGCTGGCCATGGCCGAGCGGGACGGCGTCCCGGTCGAGGACGTGCTGGTCGCCGACGCCTCGCGGCGCACCACGGCGCTCAACGCGTACGTGTCGGGCTTCGGGGCCACCCGCCGGATCGTCGTCTACGACACGCTGCTCAAGGCGCCGGAGTCGGAGGTCGAGCTGGTGGTCGCGCACGAGCTGGGCCACGCCAAGCACGCCGACGTGCTCGACGGCACGCTGCTCGGCGGCCTGCTGGCCGCTTTCGGGGCGATCGGCCTGTTCCTGCTGGTCGGGCCGCTGCGGCGGCGCACGGGGATCGCCTCGGTGGCCGACCCGCGTGCCATCGGCGTGCTCATGGGGCTGATGACGCTGGCCTCGCTGGTCTCCGACCCGGCCCAGAACCTGATCACGCGGCACGTGGAGGCGCGGGCCGACGTGCACGCCCTCGACCTCACCAGGGATCCGGCCACGTTCGTCGCGATGCAGAAACGCCTCGCCATAACCAACATTTCCGACTTGTCGCCGGATGCGGTGGAATATGTGCTCTATGCCTCCCATCCCTCCAGCCCCGAGCGCAACGCCCTGGCCCGCTCGTGGGCGAGACTGAACGGCGTCCCCGAACCGTGACCGACGTGGTCTTCGTGACGAACGACTTCCCGCCCAGGCCGGGCGGCATCCAGTCGTTCGTGCACGGACTCGCGCTCCGCACGCCGGGGGTGGCCGTCTACGCCCCCGCCTGGCCGGGATGCGAGGAGTTCGACCGGCGTCAGCCGTACCGGGTCGTCCGGCACCCGACGCGGCTGATGCTGCCCACTCCGGCCGTCGCGCGCAGGGCGGCCGGGCTGGTGGCCGAGCACCGCGCCGAGACCGTCGTCTTCGGCGCGGCCGCGCCGCTCGGCCTGCTCGCACCCCGCCTGCGCGCGGCGGGGGCGCGGCGGGTGGTGATGCTCACCCACGGCCACGAGGCGTCGTGGGCGGGCGCGCCGGGCTTCCGCTCGGTGCTGCGCAGGATCGGCGCGCACGCCGACGTGGTGACCTATCTGGGCGACTACACGCGGCAGCGCCTGGCCGCGGCGATCCCCCCGCACAAGCTCGTACGCCTGGCGCCCGGCGTCGATGTCGACCAGTTCCACCCGCGGGCCGCCAAGGCGGCGCTGGGCCTCGACGGCCGGCCGGTGGTGGCCTGCGTGTCCCGGCTGGTCCCGCGCAAGGGCCAGGACCAGCTCATCCGGGCCTGGCCCAGGGTGCTGCGCGCGGTGCCGGACGCGGTGCTGCTGCTCGTCGGCGGCGGCCCGTACCGGTCGAGGCTGGAGCGCCTGGCGGGCGGGCACGAGTCGATCAGGTTCACCGGCACGGTCCCCGCCGCGAGCCTGCCCGGCTACTACGCGGCGGCCGACGTCTTCGCGATGCCCTGCCGCACCCGCTGGAACGGCGTGGACGTCGAGGGCCTCGGGATCGTCTTCCTGGAGGCGTCGGCGACCGGCCTGCCGGTGGTCGCGGGCAACTCCGGCGGCGCGCCGGACGCCGTCCGGCCCGGGGAGACGGGCCTGGTCGTGGACGGCGCGGACGTCGCGGACGTCGCCCAGGCCGTCGTCGACCTGCTCTCCGACCCCGCGCGGGCACGCAAGATGGGCGCCCGCGGCCGCGACTGGATCACCCGCGAGTGGACGTGGGAGCAGGTCGCCACCCGCTTCCACGCCCTGCTCCGACCCTCCTGACCTCGGCCAGGTACGCCTAGCCCTTGGTCGAGCCCAGCGTGAGCCCGGCGACGAACTGCTTGTGCAGGAGCTGGAAGACGACCAGCGTGGGCAGCGCCACCAGCAGGGACCCGGCCGCCAGCAGGTTGTAGTCGGTGAAGAACTGGCCGCGCAGGTTGTTCAGCGCCGAGGTCACCGGCAGCTTGTCGCCCGAGGACATCAGCACCAGCGCCCACAGGAAGTCGTTGTACATCCAGGTGAACTCCAGGGTGGCCAGCGCCGCCAGCACCGGCCTGCACAGCGGCAGCGTGAGCCGCCAGTAGCGCTTCCACACGCTCGCGCCGTCCACGAGCGCCGCCTCGGTGATCTCCTCCGGGATCGTCCGCATGAAGTTCGCGATGACGAAGACGCAGAAGCCGAACTGGAACGCCACGTGGATGAGGATCAGCCCGAGGTAGGAGTCGTAGAGCGACTGGGAGTCCGACAGCCAGGCGGGCAGCGGCACCAGCGTGTAGAGGGTGTACAGCGGGGTGATGAGCACCTGCGGCGGCATCAGGTTCCCGGCGGTGAACACGATCAGCAGCGCCTTGCGCCCCGGGACGCGCACCCGCGCGACGGCGAACGCCGTGAACGAGGCCAGCAAGAGCGTGACCAGCACCCCGGGGACGACGATGATCAGCGTGTTCAGGTAGTAGCGGGGCAGCTCGGCCCGGCTCCACGCCTCGGCGTAGTAGCCCAGCGTGAGGTGCTCGGGCACCGACAGGTAGCCCAGCCGGGCCGTCTCCGCGTACGGCCGCAGCGAGGCGTAGACCGACAGGGCCAGCGGCAGCACCCAGCCCAGCGCGACCAGCGCGAGGAAGACGTGCAGCAGGACGCGCAGCGGCCGCACGGGCCGGCGCGCGGGCGGCCGCCGGTCCTGGGCCGGGGGAGCGGCGGCGGGCGCGGTGAGCGTCATCGCTCCTCCTTGAACAGCTGCGACAGGTACGTGACGATGAACCCCAGCGAGATCACCAGCAGGATCACGGCGATGGCCGAGCCGAAGCCGATGCGGCCGGCCTCGCCCACGATGTTCTCGGTGACCAGCACCGACAGCAGCTCCAGGCCGTTCCTGCCCTTGTTGACGGCGTAGACGACGTCGAACGCGCGCAGCGCCTCGATCACGGTGATGACCAGCACGATCACGTTGACCGGCCGCAGCGTCGGGAACACCACGCGGAAGAAGGCCTGCGCCTCGGTGGCCCCGTCGATGGCGGCGGCCTCCTTCAGCGCCGGGTCCACGGCCTTGAGCCCGGCCAGGTAGATGATCATGACGTAGCCGACGTGCCGCCAGCCGGCCGCGACCATCACGACCCAGATGTTGATCGACCGGTCGCCCAGCCAGTCCACGGTCAGGCCGGTGACCGCGTTCAGCACGCCGTAGTCGGAGGAGTAGACGAGCTGGGCGATGAAGCCCACCACGGCCAGCGACAACACGACCGGCAGGTAGAGCGCGCTCTGGTAGACCCGCGACCAGCGCAGCCGCCGGTCCAGCAGCACCGCGCAGAACAGCCCGAACGGCGTCGCGACCAGCCCCAGGAAGCCCAGCCACAACACGTTGTTGCGCACCGCCGACCAGAACGGCGGGTAGGCGGTGGCCAGGTCGTGGTAGTTGCGCCCGCCCACCCACTCGATCGGCCCGATGCCGTTCCAGTCGGTGCCGGACAGCGCGACGGAGGCCAGCGCGGGCCCCCAGATGAGGCCCACGTTGACGATGACGGCCATCCCCAGCCCGATGACCAGCACGGTCACGTCCCGGGCGGAGTAGCGACGGGTTTTGACGGTCATCAGCGGAAGATGTTGGCCTTCTGCTTCTCGATGCCCGCCAGCAGGGAGTCGATCTCGTTCGGCGCGCCGACGAACGCCTGCAGGGACGGGATCATCACGGTGGAGGCGAAGTCCGGCCGGGTGTCGCGGTCGAGGAACTGCGCCAGATGGGTGGCCTGGGAGACCAGTTCGGCGCCGCGCTTCTGCAGGGCGCTGTAGCCGCTGGTGTCGGCCTTGGAGCTGGACGCCAGCGTGCCCGGGTCGAGCTTGGTCGCCTCGTTCTGGGACGAGCCCTTGGCCAGGTGCTTGAGCAGGGCCTTGGCGCCGTCCACGTTCCGGGCCTTGGCCGAGATCATGTAGCCGTCGATGGGGGCGTCGATCGAGTCGGTGCCGTGGGCGGGGTCGATCTCGGGGAAGGTGAAGAAGTCGATGTCGTCGCGGTCGGCCTCGGGGAACTGCTGGGCGACGAACATGCCGAGCAGGATCATGCCGGTCTTCTTCTGCGCGAGCGACTGCCCGGCCTCCTGCCAGGTGCGCCCGAGCGCGGCCGGCTGGTGGTACTCCATCAGCCCCCGCCAGGTGTCGAAGACCTGCCTGACCCTGGGGTCGGTCCACGACTCCTTGCCGGCCATGAGCGAGATGTGGAAGTCGTAGCCGTTCGTGCGCATGTTGAGGATGTCGAACGTGCCCATCGCCGGCCAGCCGTCCTTGTCGGCGAACGCGATCGGGACCAGCCCGTCGGCCTTCATCCTCCTGGCCAGGGCGGTGAACTCGTCCAGGGTCCTCGGGGGCTCGTACCCCTTGGCGCGCCACAGGCTCTTGCGGTAGAAGACGGCCCACGGGTAGTAGGTGAACGGCACGAAGTACTGCTTGCCGTCGGTGCCGGTCGACTGGTCCTTGAACGCCTGCGTGTAGTCGCCGCCGATCTCCCGCCAGACGTCCGAGATGTCGGTCGCCAGGCCCTGCTCGGCGAAGAAGCGCATCCGGTAGCCGGCGAACCAGGTGAACACGTCGTCGGGCGTGCCCTTGAGATAGCGGTTGATGTTCTCCTGGAACGTGTTGTGGTCGACCGTGTTGACCTTCGGGACGGCCTGGGTGAAGCCCTTGAGCACGGTCTCCAGGGCCTTCTTGGGCACCTCGTCGGAGGCGTTCGAGCCGATCGTGACCGTGCCCGTCCCGCCGCCGGACGACCTGCCGGGCCCGGTGGAGGGGCTGCCGGACCCGCACCCGACGAGGACGGCGGGCACGCCGAACGCGGCGGCTCCGAGGAGTAGACGGCGGCGGGAGATCGGCATGTGTCGGTCCATGGTGGTTCCTCCTTGCCGGACCCTTCAGATTCCCCCGAGTTCGCTCACACCCATTCATCGAAAGACGAAGCCCTACCGCTGTCAACGCACTGTTTCATGACGTTTTCGACGCATTCACCAGGTCGGTGTCATGTCATGATGCGGACGGGATGTGTCGGAACCTGTTTGGATCTGGTGATGCGATGCTCGCCCCGCAGCGTCAGCAGGCGATCCTGGACCTCGTCCGGCAGAACGGCGGCGTCAGGGTCGTGGACCTGGTGCGCACGTTCGGCGTCTCCGACATCACGATCCGGCGCGACCTGGAGCTGCTGGCCGAGCGCGGCCTGCTGGCCAAGGTGCACGGCGGCGCGACCACCATCGGCGCCACGAACGAGCCCGGCTTCGCCGCCAAGTCCGTGCAGCAGGAGGCGGAGAAGCAGGCCATCGCCGGGCACGCCGCCGCGCTCGTGCGCCCCGGCACGGCCGTGGCCCTGTCGGCCGGCACCACGACCTGGACGCTCGCCCACCACCTGGGCCAGGTCCCCGGCCTGACCGTCGTGACGAACTCCGTCCGCGTCGCCGACGTCTTCCAGCACGCCGGCCGTCCCGACCAGACGGTCGTGCTCACCGGCGGCGTGCGCACCCCGTCCGACGCCCTGGTCGGCCCGGTCGCGGTCGCCGCGATCCGCCGGCTCAACGTGGACCTGCTCTTCCTGGGCGTGCACGGCATGACCGCGAGGACGGGCTTCACCACCCCGAACATGATGGAGGCCGAGACCGACCGCGCGCTGGTCGAGGCGGCCTCCCGGCTCGTCGTGCTGGCCGACCACACCAAGTGGGGGACCGTCGGCATCAGCACGATCGCCGAGCTCGGCGAGGCCGACGTGGTCGTCTCCGACACCGGCCTGCCGGGGCCGGCCAGGCAGGCGCTGTCGGAGCGGGCGGGCCGGCTCGTCCTGGCCGAGGCACGGCCCGTCCCGAGATGAGGCCCGTCGCGAGATGGGGCCTGTCCCGAGATGAGGCCCGTCGCGAGACGGGGCCCGTCGCCGGCTGCGGGGCCGCGCCGCGCCCCCGCTGCCGGACGGCGGCCTCAAGCGGCCGCCGCCGACAGCCGGTCGTACTGCTCGTCGGTGAGCTCGACCGACAGCGCCGCCACGTTCTCCTCCAGGTGCCCGATCGAGGAGGTGCCCGGGATCGGGATCACCGTGGGGGAGCGACGCAGCAGCCAGGCCAGCGACGCCTGGGCCGGGGTGACGCCGATCTCGGCCGCCGCCGCCGCCAGCGGCGTGCCGGGCCCGGCGTGGGAGCCCGCCGCGATCGGGAAGAACGGCAGGAACGCGATGCCGTGCGCGGCGGCGTGATCCACGACGTCCTCGTGCTGCCGGGTGGCCAGGTTGTACATGTTCTGCACGGCCGCGATCGGCGTGATCTCCGCCGCCTGGCGCAGCTCCTCGGCGCTCACCTCCGACAGGCCGATGTGCCGGACCTTGCCCTCGTCCCTGAGCTGCTTGAGCGCGCCGATCTGGTCGGCGAGCGGGTAGGCCGGGTCCAGGCGGTGCAGCTGGAGCAGGTCGATGCGCTCCACCCGCAGCCGGCGCAGGCTCAGCTCGGCCTGCTGGCGCAGATAGGCCGGATGGCCGAGCGGCACCCACTCGGCGGGCGAGGGCCGCAGCACGCCGATCTTGGTGGCCACCGCCACGCCGTCCCCGTACGGGTGCAGCGCCTCGGCGATCAGCTCCTCGTTGGCGCCGAGCGCGTAGGAGTCGGCGGTGTCGAAGAGGTTCACGCCCAGCTCGGCCGCCCGGCGCAACACGGCCACGGCGCCCGCCCGGTCCGCCGGCGCCTCCCAGATGGGCGCCTCCATCGCTGACCGCGCGGGGTCGGGGGCGTCGGCCAGCCGCATCGACCCGTAGCCGATCCGGCGCACCTCCAGGTCTCCGCCAATGGTGAACGTCTGTACAGTCTTGCGAGGAATTTCTCTCATGGGCGTCACGCTAGAAGCTCACATCGATGTGAGATGCAAGCGGGTGTGAGGAGCATCACGTGAAGATCGGCGCGCTCTCCGCGGAGACCGGGGTCAGCCCCCGGCTGCTGCGCTACTACGAGGAGCAGGGGCTGCTGACCTCGTACCGGGCCGACGGCGGTCACCGGCGCTACGGAGCGGACGCGCCCGTCGTGGTCCGGCGCATCCGCACGCTGCTCGCCGCGGGACTGCCGACCAAAGTGATCAGGGACGTGCTCCCGTGCGCCTCCGGCTCCGGCGAGGTGCTGGACGCGTGTACCCTCGATGCCCTCCGCGGCCGGCTCACCGGCCTGGACAAGCAGCTGGCCGAGCTCCAGGCCACCCGCCAGGCCCTGGCCGCGATCCTGACCGCGACCGAGCGGGCCGGCGACCCGGCCGATGAGCCGGCCGGTGAGCTGGTCGGGGCCGCCTGACGGCTAGTGGCCGTAGAGCTCGTCGATCTCCTTGGCGTAGTCGCGCATCACCAGGTTGCGCTTGACCTTCAGCGTGGGCGTCAGGTGGCCGCTCTCCTCGGTGAGGTCGGTGTCGAGGATCGTGAACTTCTTGATCTGCTCGGCCTTCGACACCGTGCCGTTGGCCCGGTCGACGGCCTCCTGCACCTGCGCCAGGATCGCCGGGTCGGTGCGCAGCTCGGCCGCGCTGCGGCCGGCGGGCGTCGCCTCGGGGTCGAGCGTGACCAGCGCGGCGACGAACGGACGGCCCTCGCCGACGATCATCGCCTGGGACACCAGCGGGTGGGCGCGCAGCGCGTCCTCCAGCGGGCCGGGGGCGACGTTCTTGCCCGCGGCCGTCACCAGGATCTCCTTCTTGCGGCCGGTGATGCGCAGGTAGCCGTCGGCGTCGATCTCGCCGACGTCGCCCGTGTGGTACCAGCCGTCGGCGTCGACCGCCTCGGCGGTGGCGGCGTCGTTCTTCCAGTAGCCGTGGAAGACGTTGCGGCCCTTGGCCAGGATCTCGCCGTCGTCGCCGATGCGGACCGAGACGCCGGGCAGCGGCTTGCCGACCGTGCCGATCTTGTTCCCGCCCGGCATGTTGACCGAGATGGGGGCGGAGGTCTCGGTCAGGCCGTAGCCCTCGAAGACCTCGATGCCGACGCCCCGGAAGAAGTGGCCGAGCCGGTCGCCGAGCGCCGAGCCGCCGGAGACGGCGGCCGACAGCCGGCCGCCGGTGGCCGCCCGCAGCTTGGCGTAGACCAGCCGGTCGAACAGCAGGTGACGCAGCCGCAGGCCGAGCGGCGCGCCGCCGGACGCCTCCGCCTTGCTCCAGGCCACCGCCACGTCGACGGCGCGGGCGAAGATCTTGCCCTTGCCGCCCGCGGCGGCCTTCTGCTCGGCGCCGTTGTAGACCTTCTCGAACACGCGCGGCACGCCCAGCAGGAACGTCGGCTTGAAGTCCTGGAGGTCGGGGGCGACGTTCTTCATGTTCGGGGTGTGCGCCATGATCGCGCCGGCCTCGACCAGCACCACCTGGATCATCCGCGCGAAGATGTGCGCGAGCGGCAGGAACAGCAGCGCCGCCGGGGCGTTCGAGCTGAACAGCCGGTCGAGCGGCCCGCGCAGCACGTTGAGCGCGGTGAACAGCAGGTTGTCGTGGGTGATCCGGCAGCCCTTGGGACGGCCGGTGGTGCCCGAGGTGTAGACGATCGTGGCCAGGTCGGCGGCGACGACCTTCTTCCTGCGCTCCTCCACGGCCGAGTCGGGCACGCCCTCCGCGTCGAGCCGCCCCTCGACCCGCCAGACGGCCTTCAGCTCGGGCGCGGCCTCGCGGACGGTCTCCTCGTGCGCGTCGAGCTCGACGAAGGCCGCCTTGGCCTCGCTGTCGGCCAGGATCCACCGGACCTGCTCCACCGACGAGGTCTCGTAGATGGGGACGGTGACCGCGCCGACGGACCAGAGGGCGTAGTCGACCAGCGTCCACTCGTAACGCGTGCGCGACATCAGCGCGACCCGGTCGCCGTGCTCGATCCCGGCCGCGATGAGCCCCCTGGCCACCTCGACCACCTGGTCGCGGAACTCGCCCGCGGTCACGACGGGCCAGCCGTCGTCGGTCTTGCGGCGCATGATCACGGTGCCGGGCTCCCGCTCGGCCCGGTCGAAGACCGTGTCCGGCAGGCTTGCTGAGGCAGGCACATCGACCAGGACGGGGACGCTGTACTCGCGCACGAACTTTCAACTCCTCTACGGGGACCGCCTGGACGTTACCGCCTTAAGTTACGCGCCGGTAGCATCGTCATGGGAGCGTTATGAAGGGCGTTCATCACGCTAGCAGCCGTCCCACCTAGGATTTCCCCATGAGGGTCCACGTGGTGAGTGACGTGCACGGCAGGGCCGACGCGCTGGCCCGCGCGGGCGAGGGCGCCGACGCGCTGGTGTGCCTGGGCGACCTGATCCTCTTCATCGACTACGACGACCACGCCAACGGCATCTTCGCCGACCTGTTCGGCGCGGAGCGGGCCGCCGAGTTCATCGCCCTGCGCACGGCCAAGCGCTTCGAGGAGGCCAGGGCCATGTCGGCGCGGCTGTGGGCCACCCTCGACGGCGACCCGCGCGAGCACATCGAGCGCAACGTGCGCGCCCAGTACGCCACCCTCTTCGCCGCCATGCCCACCCCCGCCTACCTCACCTACGGCAACGTGGACATTCCCCGCCTGTGGCCCGACTACCTCAAACCGGGCCATCAGGTGCTCGACGGCGAGGTGGTGGAGATCGGCGGCCTGCGCTTCGGCTTCGTCGGCGGCGGTCTCAAGACCCCCTACCGCACCCCGTACGAGATCGGCGACGAGGAGTACGCCGCCAAGGTCGAGGCGATCGGCGAGGTCGACGTGCTGTGCTGCCACATCCCGCCCGCCCTGCCCGAGCTGCTCTACGACGTCGTGGCCAGGCGCTTCGAGCGCGGCAGCGAGGCCACGCTGGCGGCCATCCGGCGCACCCAGCCGCGTTACGCCCTGTTCGGCCACGTCCACCAGCCCCTGCACCGCCGCGCCCGCGTCGGCCGCACCGAGTGCGTGAACGTCGGCCACTTCCGCGGGAAAGGAGAGCCGTTCGTCCTGGAATGGTGAGCCGTTCGTCCTGGAATGGTGAGCTGGGCGGCCCGTGACCGGCGCTCCGCCGCAACGGGCGGATTCTGCATTACGGTGGTCGCATGGCTGATCGCACCACTTCGAGCACCACCATCGGCGCCGGCCGCGCAGAGGTCATGGCGGTCATCGCCGACTTTCCCGCCTATCCCGAATGGGCCGGATCGATCAAGCGCGCCGAGGTCGTCAGTACGGGCGCCGACGGGCGGCCCGAGCAGGTGCGGTTCGTCCTCGACGCGGGCGTGATCAACGACACCTACACCCTGGCCTACACTTGGGACGGCGACGACAACGTGCGCTGGCAGGTGGTCGAGCCGGGCAAGATGGTCGGCGACCTGCGCGGAAGTTACCAGCTCGCCGAGACGGGCAGTGGCACCGACGTGACGTACGAGCTCACCGTCGACCTCACGGTGCCCATGATCGGGATGATCAAGCGCAAGGCCGAGAAGGTGATCGTGGACACCGCGCTCAAGGGGCTGAAGAAGCGCGTCGAGGGCCGTACCCGGTGAGCCCCCGGGTCCTGCTCTTCACCGGCAAGGGCGGCGTGGGCAAGACCACCGCCGCCGCCGCGACCGCCACGCTGGCCGCCGAACGCGGGCTCAAGACGCTGATCGTCTCCACCGACACCGCCCACTCGCTGGCCGACGCGCTCGCCGTCGAGCCCGGCGAGATCGCGCCGGGCCTCCACCTGCACCAGGTCGACACGCAGAAGACCCTGGAGCGCCACTGGGGCGACCTGCAGCACTACGCCAGGGGCGTGCTCACCGAGCTCGGCCTCGACGACATCACCTCCGAGGAGATCACCGTGCTGCCCGGCGCCGAGGAGGTCATCGCCCTGCTCGAACTGCGCGAGCACGCCCGCCACGGCGCCTGGGACGTCATCGTCATCGACTGCGCCCCCACCGCCGAGACGCTGCGGCTGCTGGCCCTGCCCGAGGCGCTCGACTGGCACGTCACCAGGCTCATGCCGGTCGGCCGCAAGCTGGTCAAGGTCGTCTCGCCGTTCATGCGCAGCGTGGCCCGGGTCAGCGCGCCGGGCGACGACGTCATGAACGCCGCCGAGCGGTTCCACCGCGGGCTGATGGAGGTGCGCGAGCTGCTCACCGGCGACAGCGCGTCCGTGCGGCTCGTGCTCACCCCCGAGGCCGTGGTGCTCGCCGAGGCCAGGCGCACCCTCACCTCGCTCAACCTGTACGGCTACCGCGTCGACGCCGTCATCGCCAACCGCGTCTTCCCGGCCGGCGGCGCCGACGAGTGGCGGGCCAACTGGGTGAGCGCCCAGGCCAGGCTGCTGGCCGAGGCCGAGGAGTCGTTCGCGCCGCTGCCCGTCCACACCGTTCCGTACCTGCCCGCCGAGCCGGTCGGCCGGCGCGCGCTGGCCGAGGTGGGCGCCTCCGTCTACGGGGACACCGACCCGTTCGCGGCGCCCGCCGTCGAGCCGCCGCTGCGGCTGAGCGCCGACGAGCTGACGCTCGCCCTGCCCGGCGCCGACCACGACGACGTCGACCTGGCCCGCAAGGGCGACGAGCTCATCATCACCGCCGGCCCGTACCGCAGGATCCTGGCGCTGCCCGCGGCGCTGGCCCGCAGGAAGATCGGCTCCGCCGTGCTCCGCGACGGCGCGCTGAGAATACGGTTCAGTGTGGGGAGCGAATCCGGCTCCGAATGAGTTGAGCAGGATGAGCGAACCATACGCAGGGAGGGCCAGATGACCGAGAACAACGACAGGGACCCCATCGGCACCGTGGCCGACGAGGCGCGCAAGCTGTTCGAGACGATTCAGGGGCGCGCCACGCGCCAGGTCGGCAAGACCGTCTACAACTCCTTCACGGGCGGCGGCGCCCGCAAGGAGCGGGACGTGTGGAGCGAGGCGGTGTCCGAGCCCCACGACGAGTACATCTGCCGCGCCTGCCCGGTGTGCCGGGCGATCGCGGCGCAGCGGGAGTCGGGCTCCGACGTGACCGGCCACCTGGTGGCCGCGGGCGGCGAGCTGTTCGCCGCGGTGCGCGGGGCGTTCGACGCGCTGAGCAGGCCCGCCCCCCGCGGGCCGCGCGACACCCGTGACCGCGATCGCGGCGACGTGGAACACATAGATCTGGGATAGGGAGACACGCGGCATGCTCACGATCGGTGTCGACATCGGCGGTACCAAGGTCGCCGCGGGCGTGGTCGACGACAACGGCGAGATCGTCGAACACACGCTCAGGCCGACCGCGGCCGACCGGCCCGACGTGGTCGCCGACACGGTCGCGGACGTCGTCCGCGAGCTGTCGCAGGGCAGGGACGTCGAGGCGGTCGGCGTCGGCGCGGCCGGGTTCGTCGACGAGACCCGCTCGATCGTGCGCTTCGCCCCCAACCTCGCCTGGCGCGAGGAGCCGCTGCAGAAGAAGATCAGCGACCTGGTCGGCCTGCCCGTCGTGATCGAGAACGACGCCAACGCCATGGCCTGGGGAGAGACCAGGTTCGGCGCCGGGCGCGGCCAGTCCCACGTGGTCTGCCTGACGCTCGGCACCGGCATCGGCGGCGGCATCGTCATCGACGGCGCCCTCTACCGCGGCCGCTGGGGCATGGGCGCCGAGCTCGGCCACATGCAGGTCGTGCCCGACGGACGGGTGTGCGGCTGCGGCAACATCGGCTGCTGGGAGCAGTACGCCAGCGGCCAGGCCCTGGTCAAGGAGGCCAGGGAGATCGCCGCCCGGCAGCCCGACCGCGCCGAGATCCTGCTCGGCCTGGCCGGCGGCCGGATCGAGGGCGAAGAGGTGACCGAGGCCGCCCGGCTGGGCGACAAGGCCTCGCTGGCCGCCTTCCGCAGCCTGGCCGACTGGCTCGGGCAGGGCATGGCCGACCTGGCCGCCGTGCTCGACCCCGGCTGCTTCATCGTCGGCGGCGGCGTCTCTCGGGCCGCCGACCTGTTCCTCGACGAGGCCCGCGAGGTGTTCGCCAGGCAGCTCACCGGCCACGGCCACCGGCCGCTCGCCGACATCCGGCTGGCCGAGCTGGGCGCGTCCGCGGGGGTGGTCGGGGCCGCCGATCTGGCCAGGCGGCGCTAGCGCGTGCCGGCCGTGGTTCCCCCGTCCGGCGCGCGGGGCATGCGCGACGGCGTGCTGGTCAGGGTCGCCTCGTACAACGTGCGCAGCATGCGCGACGACGTGCCCGCGCTGCGCCGGGTGCTCGCCGCCATGCGGGCCGACCTGGTGTGCGTCCAGGAGGCGCCGAGGTTCGCCCGGTGGCGGGCCAGGCGCCGGGCCCTGGCCGAGGCCGGCGGCCTGCGCGTGGCCACGCCGGGACGCGCCGGCGGCGTGTGCGTGCTGGCCGGGCCGCGGGCCCGGGTGCTGGAGGCGCGGCTGCACCGGCTCAAGGCGTTCCCCGGCCTGGAACGCCGGGTGCTGGCCGTCGCCGTCGTCGAGATCGGCGGCGCGCGGCTGGCCGTCGGCTCGCTCCACCTCGACCTGCACCGCGCCGCCCGGCTGCGGCACGCGGGCGAGGCCATGTCCCTCATGGAACGGGCGGCCGCCGCGCACGACGCCGCCGTCGTCGTCGGCGCCGACGTCAACGAGCGGGGGCACCAGCCGGCCTGGCGTCTCCTGGCCGCCCGGCTGTCCGACTGCCACGCCGTCGCGCCCGCGGGCGACGGGCTGACCTTCCCCGCCGCGCGGCCCGCCGAGCGCATCGACGCGGTGTTCGCCGCGCGCGAGGCACGCGTCCTGTCCTGCGGGGGAGTGGCGGCCGGGAACGCCGATCTGGCCGGGGCCAGCGACCATCTGCCGGTGCTCGCCGAGTTGCAGGTTGGACTCTGACGGGCGAGCCGCCCGGGCCAGCCCGTAGCATTTGTTCATGACCCGTCGCTCTCAGCGGCGTGCGCTCTCCGTCCTTCTGGCGACGTCCGTGGCCTTGCCGCAGGTCACGCCCGCCGCGCATGCCGAGCCCCGCCCCGCCGCCGAGGCGTGGCAGAAGTCGACGAGCGCGCGCCTCGACGCGGACGGCTCGCTCTCCGACGTGCTCGCCGTCTCGCCGGGCGACGTGTGGGCGGTCGGCCAGCAGGAGATCTGGGACGTCTGGAAGAACCGCGGCACGATCCGCCACTGGAACGGCACCTCCTGGAACGAGGTGGCCGTGCGCGACGCCACCGCCGCGGGCAACCTGCGCGGCCTGGCCGCCGCCGGGGCCTCCGACGTGTGGGCGGTCGGCGACGGCCACGACGGCCTGCCCTACCTGGCCCACGGCGACGTCACCGGCTTCGACCGGGTCCGGCCGCAGGGGCTGCACGCCGGCGACTGGCTGGGCGGCATCGACGCCAAGTCCGGCCGGGTGGTCGCGGTCGGCAGCCGGGAGAAGTCCGGGCTCATCCTCACCGGCCAGGGCAACACCTGGACCGTCCAGCAGACCAAGGAGAAGGGCGCGCTCTACGCGGTCGCCTCGGGCTTCGCCGTCGGCGACACCGGCGGCGCGCCGCTGATCATGCACTACACGTCGGGGGCCTGGAAGTCGATGTCCGTGCCCGCCGTCCCCGGCGGCTACCTGCGGGACATCCAGGTCGACAGCTCCAAGCGGGCGGTGGCCGTCGGCGGGGTCTACCACGGCCCCGGCGAGATCTCGCCGCTCGTGCTCACCTGGAACGGCAAGCGGTGGCAGCGCCTGGCGATCCCGGCCACCGGCGCCCGCCTCTACGGCGTCACCGGCGACGGCAAGGGCCGCTACTGGATGACCGGCTACGACCCGGAGCAGGCGGCCCAGCCGTTCGTGATGCGCTGCGAGAAGGACGCCTGCCAGATCATCCGCGGCGCCGCGGAGAAGGGCCGCAGCAGCGTACGCCTCCAGGCGGTGGCCTACCTGGCCGGCAAGGGGGCGCTGTGGGCGGTCGGCCACGCCGTCGACGCGGCCGACCGCTACACCGACGTCGTGGAGTCCTTCGCCCCCCGCACCACCACGGCCAAGTCGTGACGGGCCGGCCTACAGGACGGCGCCGTCGTCCCAGCCGGAGTCGTTGGGCGGGCCGTCGCCCATGCGCACGACCAGCGCCACGAACCCGCCGATGAACGCCGCCACCGCGGTGAACAGCGCCCACCCCTCCATCTGCCAGCTGGCCATCGCCGCCACCAGCAGGTAGGCGGGCCCGCCGAACAGCGCCACCCAGGCGAGCTTGGTGGGCAGGTCGAGCTTGGGCAGCGGCGGCGGGGGAGGCGGCTCGAAGTGCCCCTCGTCCTCGTCGTCGTCGCGGGCGGGTTCGTCGTGGTCGGGCGCGTCCTGGTCGAGTTCGGGCTCCTCGGACGGTTTGACCACCCTGCGGGTGGGCTCGGCGGGCACGTTCTCGCTGTCCGGCCATGGCTGGTCGGCCGAGTCGCGCTCGGCTGTGTCGTTGAAGGACGCGACGATCTGCCGCCAGACCTCGTCCTCGTCACTCTGGGGCGTCACCTAGATGGGCCTCTCCGCAGCGATCGCGACTTCCCCCTGGGTGCGATCAGTCCCTCTGCAAGGGTACCGAGGCATGTGTCCGGATGAAGTCGAGGCTACCGGCAAAGATCCTGTCGGCATCGTTGTCAAGCGTCGCAACATGGTAGCTGTCCGTGAGCTCCTCGATCGTGGCCTGCGGGACCTTCTGGCGAATGATCGCCACACTCGTCGGTTTCACCACGTGGTCGTCGCGGCTGTGGAAGACCAGCAGCGGCTGGGTGACCTTCGCCAGGTCGGCCTGCACCAGCGACCACAGCCCCGGCAGCGACGCGGCCGCCTTGACGGGCGTGCGGGCGTAGGCCAGCTCGGTCACGCCGGGCTTCTTGACGTCGTTGGCGACGCCGGGCACCGACGGCAGGAACCACTTCAGCAGCGGCGCCAGCCTCAGCAGCGGCACGTCACTGGCGATGGACGGGTTGACCACCACCACGCCCCTGACCGCGTCACCGTGCACCTCGGCCAGCCGCAGCGCCAGGCAGCCGCCCAGCGACAGGCCCGCCACGAACAGCTCCGAGCAGCGCCCCTGGAGGTCGGCGAAGGCCTTCTCCACCTCGGCGTACCAGTCTTCCCAGCGGGTGCGGTTCATCTCCTGCCACGTGGTGCCGTGCCCCGGCTGGCGGGGCAGCGAGACGCTGACCCCATGGCCCGCCAGGTACTCGGCCCAGGGCCGCAGCGACTGCGGCGTGCCGGTGAACCCATGGCACAGCAGCACACCGACCTGACCCGCTCGGTGGTGGTAGGGCTCCGCGCCTGGCATGAGCGGCATAACAGCTCCTTGACGCAATTTCATCCCGGAACTGCCCGATCGTCGCACGTTCAGGGGTGATTGTGCGAGAGCTGGTGTAGTTGCATCTCGCCAGGGATGGGAAGATGACTCTGCTCAATCACGATGTCCTGGGGAAGAGGTGGCCGGGTGTTCTACTGGGTGGTCAAGGCCATCTTGAAGCCGATCCTCATGCTCTTCCGCCCGTGGACGGAGGGCGGGGACAACGTACCCAAGCAGGGTCCCGCGATCCTGGCCGGAAACCACCTCTCCTTCGCCGACCACTTCTTCGGCCCGCTGCAGATCCGCCGCAAGGTGATCTCGCTCGGCAAGGCCGACTACTTCACCGGCACCGGCATCAAGGGCTTCTTCACCCGGCTGTTCTTCAGCGGCGTCGGCACCGTGCCGATCGACCGCTCCGGCGGCAAGGCCAGCGAGGCCGCGCTCCGCACCGGCCTGCGCATCCTGCGCGAGGGCAACGTCCTCGGCATCTACCCCGAGGGCACCCGCTCGCCCGACGGCCGCCTCTACAAGGGCAAGACCGGCGTGGCCCGGCTGGCGCTGGAGTCGCGGGTGCCGGTCATCCCGTGGGCGATGGTCAACACGTACGAGATGATGCCGCCCGGGCGGCTGTTCCCCAAGCTCGGCATCCGGCCGGGCGTCCGGTTCGGCAAGCCGCTCGACTTCTCCCGCTACTACGGCATGGAGGACGACCGCCTGGTCCTGCGCGCGGTCACCGACGAGATCATGTACGCGCTGATGGAGCTGTCCGGCCAGGAGTACGTCGACAAGTACGCGGCCAGCGCCCGGGTCGAGATGGAACGCGCCCGCCGCGCCGCCGCCAAGACCGGCTCCTGAGGGCCTGTCCGTTCTCCGGCCGGTTCCCGGCGGCTTCGCGGTCAGCTTCTGAGAGCCTGTTCGCTCTTCGTCATCGCGCTGGTCAGTGAGGTCAGCTCCGCGCGGGTGAGCCGGTCGATCAGGTAGTCCCGCACGACCTCCACGTGCCCGGGAGCGACGCGTTCCAGGCAGCGCTCGCCCGCCTCCGTGAGCACCGCCAGCACCCCGCGGTCGTCGGACGGGCACGTGGCGCGCTCCACCAGCCCGGCCTTCTCCAGCTGCGTGATCTGGTACGTCAGCGCGCTCTTCGACACCACCACGCCCCGGGCCAGCTCGGTCATGCGCATCCGGCGCTCGGGGGCGGCCGACAACCGCACCAGGATCTCGTACTGCGGGTGCGTCAGCCCGGCCGCGGCCTTGAGCTGCTCCTCGATGCGCCGTTCGAGCAGGTGGGAGGCCGACAGGAAGGCGCGCCAGGCGGCCATCTCCGTCTCGTCGAGCCAGCGGGTGTCCGTCACGTCCCAAGTGTACTTGTTGTTCAGATTTGAACTACCGGTAGAGTGGTTGTTCAAATCTGAACGACTCCCTTTGGAGGGTCCATGATCGACCAGGCGCGTCCCATCGCCCTGCTGCTGGCCAGGATCGCCGTCGGCGTGATCTTCCTGGTGCACGGCTACCAGAAGTTCGCCGACATGGGCATCGCGGGCACCACGAAGTTCTTCGAGTCCGCGGGCATCCCCCTGGCCGGGGTGGCCGCGCCGGCCGTGGCGGTGCTGGAGGTGCTCGGCGGCATCGCGCTGATCCTCGGCGCCGCGCTGCCGATCGCGGGCACGCTGCTGGCCCTCGACATGATCGGGGCGATCGTGTTCGTCCACGGCTCCAGCGGCTTCGGGGCCGGTGAAGGGGGCTACGAGTTCGTCCTCGCGCTGGCGGCGGCGAGCCTGGCGGTGGGATTCACCGGCGGCGGCGCGCTGGCGCTCGACGCCCTCCTCGGCCGTCGCCGCACCACGGCTCCGGCCGCCGCCTAGCGACCGCCCGTTCCGGCCGCTCAGGACCCCCGCGCGCCCACGCGTGGGGGTCTGCGGCCTTGCTGTCGTCCGTACGGCGTGCGCGGGGTCCTGCGGTCGGGGCATCGTCCGTACGGCGGCCGGGGGCGTCGGGTGTGCCGGTGACGTCTTGCTGGGGCCTGGGCCGGGGGCGTCAGGTCAGGTGGGCGCGGATCTGCCTGATGTGCTCGGGGGTCGTGCGGCAGCAGCCGCCGATCAGCGACGCCCCGGCGCGCTCCCACTCCTTGGCGGCCAGACCGTACTCCACCGGGTCGGACAGGCCCAGCCACCGGCGCTGCTCGGCGTCCCACGTCTCGCCCGAGTTCGGGTAGACCACGACGGGCAGTCCGCCGGACAGCCGGGCGACCAGCCCGGGGATGTGCCGCGGCGCCGTGCAGTTGACGCCGACCGCCACCACCTGCGGGTTTCCGGAGAACAGCGCGGCGGCCCGGTCGATCGGGGTGCCGTCGTTGATGCGCTCGGCGTCGCGGCAGGAGAAGCTCACCCACGCCTTGACCCCCGGCGTGGAGGCCAGCAGCCCGGCCAGCGCCCGCGCCTCGGCGTAGGACGGGATGGTCTCGCAGGCCAGCAGGTCGGCGCCGGCGGCGGCCAGGATCTCCCAGCGCGGACGGTGCCAGGCCAGCAGGCCGTCTTCGTCGAGGTCGTAGTCGCCGGTGTACTCGGCGCCGTTGGCCAGATAGGCGCCGTAGGGGCCGACCGAGGCCGCCACCAGGCCGCGACCGGCCTCGTCGCGGGCCTGCCCGGCCAGCTCGACCGACAACCTGATCAGCCGCTCGGCCTCGGACCGGTCGAGCCCGCGCCGCTGGAAGCCGGGGATGGTGGCCTGG
This sequence comes from Nonomuraea sp. NPDC004702, assembly GCF_053601695.1. NCBI lineage: Bacteria > Bacillati > Actinomycetota > Actinomycetes > Streptosporangiales > Streptosporangiaceae > Nonomuraea > Nonomuraea sp. NPDC004702. Next base: position 91,893 of record NZ_JBSGCE010000012.1, on the reverse strand, counting down.
TAGCTCGCCGTGGTCGCCACGTCGGCGCCCGCCGCGTAGTAGTCGGCGTGCACCCGCCTGATCAGCTCGGGCTGCTCCAGCAGCAGGCGCGCCGACCAGAGCTCGTCGCGCAGATCCGCGCCGAGCGACTCCAGATGCGTGGACAGGCCGCCGTCCAGGACGAGTGTGCTCACCCGTCCAGAATAGGAGGCCGCGGGGGATGGTGGCACATGGGAATGGCACGCCTTTTCCCGGGGACGCCTGAATATCGCGGCGGAGATATCGCCGGGCGTGGAATTCATAATGGGTCGTGGGGGAATTTGTGCGCCGGTACGCGGGTGTGCCGGGTCGTTCGCGACAGCGGGACCCGTCATGGCGTGCCATCGTTCCCTGGACGCCCGCCACGGCCCATTACGTCGGGCTCGCAGATGATTAGGCAGCGAAATCAGCAAAGAATCCAGAATCCCCCGCCTTTGGTGGAAACGGCGGTTCTGGAAACGGCGCTACCGCCAAGTCCGGTGCGGCACGGTTGGACCTGTTAGTGGCCGATTAGCCATTCACCCCAAGTGTCCGTGAACACGAGCCCCGCCGATCACCGCCCAGCCCGCTGGGGCACTGCCCGACGCCGCACAGCCGCGCCGTCGGGCCGCGCTGCGGCGTGTTCCCGCGTCGGACCGCTCATGGACGGAGGTGGCAGCGCTGCGGGGTGGTGCAGCGCTGCCGGGGTGTCAGGTGAGCGTCAGCCTCGTTTCCAGAAGGGACGGTGGCGCTTGCCGGGCTCGGGGTCGCCTGGGGCGAGCGGGCCGTCCTTGGGCAGCGGGTCCCCTGGGGCGAGTGGGCCGTCCTCGGGGAGGGGGTCGCCCGGCGCGATGGGGGTGTCCGGGAGAGTGGGGTCGGCCGGGGAGTGGTCGGCGGGGGTGCCGGTGAGGGTGGCCAGCGCTTCGACGGCGTGGTCGTGCAGGGCGCGCAGGTCCGTGCCGGGACGTTCGGCCGCCTCCAGGTCGCGGGCCAGCGTCGCCAGCGCCTCGTTCCCGCCCAGGTACGCCGCCAGCGCCGCCAGGCGCGAGCCCAGGTCGGCCAGGTACAGCGCGTCCGGTACGCGCATCGCCCTGAGCCGGTCCAGTTCGGCCTTCAGCTGCGGCCTGACCGACTCCAGCCGGTGCGCCGGGCGCGGCGACGACGGAGGCGCGAACTTGGGCGAGGCTCCATGCCCAGGGCCGCCACCGGAGCCGGGTGCGGACGGCGCAGGCCCGGCAGGGCCGCCCGCGAGAGGCGGGGCCGGGAAGGGGGCGTCGGCCGGGGAGGGGCCACCGAGCGGACCCGGCGCGCCGAAGCCCTGGTCGAGGCTCCGGTCGAAGCCCTGGTCGAAGGACGGCGGGGCCGGCGGGGCCGGCGGCATCATCCGGGCGGCACTCGCGGGACGCGCCATCGTCATCGCCTGCGCCACGAACCCCCCGCCCATGGACGGGTTCGGCGGCAGCTCCCACCCGCTGGGCGGCTCGACCGGCTGGATCACCCGGTGCTCGGGCGCGCCCTCCGCGACCTGCCTCGTGTCGATCGCCACGTACGCCGTGAACCTGCACAGAACGCCGCTCTCCAGCGAGACCTCGACTATCCGCGACTCCAGGCCGTGCTCGCCCATGGCGTACCGGTCCTCCAGCTCGCGCAGGTGGGCGCGGGCCCAGACGGCGCGGAGGGCCGGACTGCCGGTGGTCACCCCCGTGACCCGCTCCTCCCACGGCCCGCCGGCCGACGTGCCGCGCACGGTGACGGCCTCGGCGCCCTCGCGGCACCGTCCGTACACCCGGAGCGGGACCCCGGGGAAGATCGAGCCGAGGTGGGTCACGGTGCCGGGCTCGGTCTCCAGCCCCTTCAGGGCCAGGTCCGTCACCAGCGGCGCGCCGATCCTGCGGTGGATCTGCTCCATCGCCGCGTCGAGCCGGTCCTCGGACTCGACCAGCTCGCACCGGCCGGCGCCCAGCCCGGCGAGCCGGCCGAGGAAGCCGGCGTTCACCGCCCGGTCGATGCCGACCGTGTGCACCCGCATCGCCGACAGCGCGCCGCCGGCCTGCTCCAGGATCTGGTCCTCGTTGCCCACCTGGCCGTCGGTGACCAGCACCACCACCCGCTCCCTGTCGCCGGGCGCGCCGAGGAGGGCGATGGCGCGGCGCAGCGGTTCGAGCAGCTCGGTGCCGCCGCGCGCGTCGACCCGCGCCAGGTGCTCGACCGCGCGGTACCGGTTGCGGTCGGACGCCTCCACCAGCCCCTCGAACGCCGCCTCGACCACCGAGTCGAACGTCAGCACGTCGAAGCGGTCGTGCGCGGTCAGCGTGTCGACGATGCGCGCCGCCGCCCGCCGCGCCGCGACCATCTTCCAGCCGCCCATGCTGCCCGAACGGTCGAGCACCAGCACCACGTCCCGCGGCGCGCGGGCGGCCTGGAGGGCGGGCGGGACGACGGTGAGCGCGAACGTCCCCCGCCCGTCGAACTGCAGGGACGTGGACGCCTCGAACGACAGCCGCAAAATGAAGTCACGGTCGAGGCGCTCGCCCGGACGCAGACGCACGGTGTGTCCGTCCTCCTCGACCACGTGCAGGCTGGAGGCCACCTCCCGCAGGTCCAGCCCGGAGGCGTCGACGCGGGCGGTGAGCGAGAGCCGCACGGGGCTGGGGAAGCCGGGCAGCAGCACCGGCGGCGTGATCCTCGACGCGTCGGGGACGGCGTCGGTGTCCGGCGCCACCCCGGAGCCCGCCGGGTCGCCGTCGAGCGGGGTGCCCGGGACGTACCGCGGGGCCACGACGAGCGGGAACCGGAAGGTCGCCGCGCCGTCCTCGTAGGGGAGGGGCTGGCTCATGGTCAGCCTGATCGAGACGCGTTCGCCGGGCAGGATGTTGCCCACCCTGATGGTGAAGACGTCGGGCCGGTCCTCCTCGGCGATGGCCGCCCGCCTGCCCTCGCGCAGCGCCTGGTCGTAGTCGGCCCTGGCCTGGCCGCGCTCCTTCAGCACGCCCTCCACGACCCGGTCGTCGGCCTCCATCCTGAAGGCCGTCACCGCCGCCCGGTCGGGCAGCGGGAAGACGTAGGTCGCCTCCAGCGTGACGTCGAACGGGTTGCGGAACCCCTGCTCGACCTCGACCCCGGCGACGAGCCCGGCGATGTCGGCGTGCACGTCCACGCTGTCCAGCGGCAGGTTGCCGCGCTCGGTCAGCAGCGCGCCGAACCCGGCCTCCGGCACCGGCAGGCACCGTGCGGGCTCCAGCGAAGTGATCTTCACAGCAGTCTCCTCTCTACGAGCACCGCGAGCAGCGGCCCGGCCGCCGCCAGCACCGCCTGAACGTCGTCCTCGGACGGAGGCCGCCCCCCGTCCCACACAATGCGCACCCCGTCCGCGAGCACGACCCCCGCGGCCGGCCCGCCCCCGGCATGCCCCGCTTCCACGTCGGCGGGGCGTTCGCTCCCCGCCGGGGCGCGGCGGACCGGCCGCTCGGCCCAGAACCTTTCACGCCCCGGCTCGCCGCCGCCTCCGGCCCGCCCGCCCGGCGGGCGTCGCGCCGCACGCGCCTGACCGTCGAAGGCCCCGTTCGCCTCGCCGCCGGACGTCACGTTCGTCGTCGTGGCGATGACGGACGCGGGCCCCGCCGAGCGCGGGCTGTCCGGCGGAGAACCAGGGACCGCCCGCCCGTCGCCCGCGGACGGCACGTCGGCGAGCCCGGCCGCCGCCGCCAGCGTGGCGTTCGTCGCGCCGGCCAGCGCCGTCTGGATCTCGGCGATCGAGTGCCCCGCCGCCTGCATGCGCTTGACCGCCACCAGTTGCAGCAGGTGCCGCCGGCCGTAGCGGGCGATCCTGCCGCGCCGGGTCAGGGGCGGGTCCACGAGGCCGATGGTGGTGTACCACCTGATCAGGCGTTCCCCGGGCACGTCGCGGACCCGGCCGTTGACCGGCTGGGCGCCCGCGCGCAGCGCCCGCGCCGCGTGCTCGGCCAGCTCGCCGATGGTCCAGGTGTCGCTCATACCTCCACAATGACACTGTCACTATTACACTGTCAACGACCGGAAGATCGGAAGAATCCAGCCCCGGATGACGTTCTAAACAGGCATAAGCACCACTGAAGGGGAGGAAATACGACATGGCTACGATCACCGGTCCGCTCTCGGGTGAAGCCAAGAACACTGTCGCCGAAGCCCTGCAGGACGCCCTGGTCGATCTGATCGATCTGTCGCTGATCGCCAAGCAGGCGCACTGGAACCTTGTCGGCGCCCATTTCCGCCCGATTCACCTCCAGCTCGACGAGCTGACCGACCTGGCCCGTGCCCACATGGACACCATCGCCGAGCGGGCGGTCGCGCTCGGCGTGAACCCCGACGGGCGCTCGGCGACCGTCGCCAAGTCCACCAAGCTCCAGCAGCCCGAGCGCGGCTGGCTGGAGGACGGCAAGGTGGTGGCGACGATCACCGACATCCTCGACGGCATCAGCAAGCGCATGTACGAGCGCATCCGCGCCACCGACGAGGCCGACCCGGTCAGCCAGGACCTGCTCATCGCCGTGACGCAGGACATCGACAAGCAGCACTGGATGTTCCAGGCCCAGCGCTGACCGCGCGCGGCCGCCGGCCGCACCACCCGAAAAGCCCGGGCACGCCCACAGTGCCCGGGCTTTCGCGTGTCCGCCCCCAAGGTGGGCGATCTTCCGTCCGGTGGGTACGGACTGTCACGCATCGTCCAGGGCCTCCGGCGATCTCACGCCACGACGGAGCGCGGGGTTTGCGCAGAGTTTGATGTCACGAGTCCTTGCCATTCATGTCGGTGCGGTCGACTAGCGTGGCACCTAGAGGGAGGCCCCACGATGTCCCACAAGACTCTCCTCCGCACGGGCCCGCTCTTGCAGGGCGGCATCAGCCCGTACGGGCCGCTCACGCCGGCGTCCGCCGACGGGCTCGCGCTCCCGCCGGGCTTCACCGGCCGGGTGGTGGCCCGGTCGGGCGACAAGGTGGCCGGGCTCACCTGGCACGCCGCGCCCGACGGCGGCGCCTGCTTCCCCGACGGCGCAGGCTGGATCTACGTCTCCAACTCCGAGCTGCCCCTGCTCGGCGGCGCCTCCGCGGTGCGCTTCCACGCCGACGGCACGGTCGCCGACGCCTACCGCATCCTGTCCGGCACCGACCTCAACTGCGCGGGCGGCGCCACGCCGTGGCACACCTGGCTGTCGTGCGAGCTCGGCGACCGCGGCCGCGTCTTCGAGTGCGACCCCTACGGCGCCCGCGCCGCCCGCCCCCGCCTGGCCATGGGCCGCTTCCGGCACGAGGCCGCCGCCTGCGACCCCGAGCGGCGCGTCGTCTACATGACCGAGGACGAGCACGACGGCTGCTTCTACCGCTTCCGTCCCGGCGACTGGGGCGACCTGACGGAGGGCACGCTGGAGGTGCTGTGCGCGTCGGGCGGATGGCGGCCGGTGCCGTCCCCGGCCGCGCTGCTCACCGCGGCCCGCCACCAGGTCGAGGACGCCCGCCACTTCGACGGCGGCGACGGCTGCCACTACGCGGGCGGCGTCTGCTACTTCACCACCAAGGGCGACACCGGCCTGTGGGCCTACGACGCCCACACCTCCACGCTCGACCGGCTGTGCGAGGGCGTGCGCGCGATCACCGCCGCCCCCTCGGGCGACCTCTACGTGGCCAGGGAGACGACGGAGATCGACGTCATCGCGCCCGACCGGGCCGTCACGCCGTTCCTGCGGCTCACCGGGCACGAGGGGGCCGAGCTCACGGGGCTGGCGTTCTCGCCGAGGGGCGACCGGCTCTACTTCTCGGCCAGGCGCGGCCGCACCGAGGGCCACACCTTCGAGGTCCGCGGCCCCTTCCGCCCCTGACCGCGGGCTCAGGTCAGGTAGCGGACCAGCATGAGCTTGAGCTCGGCCACGAGCTCCGCGCCGCGCTCGGGCGTCGCCGGCCCCAGCATGGGCAGCACCGCCTTCACCATGGCCAGCGCCATCGTCGCGTTGAGCAGCGCCCGCTCCTGCGGCAGCTCGGGCGAACGCCGTCGCAGCAGCGCCGCGATCCGCTCCGCCAGCGAGGCGTGCATGCGCTGGGAGGCCGCCGCGAGCCGGTCGCCGGTGGCCGATCCGTACAGCAGCGACCAGTACGCCGGTGAGTCGGCCTTGAACGCCACGCTCTCGTCCACGAGCTGCCCCACCAGTGCCTCCAGCGGGACGTCCGGGGTGATCGCCGCCAGCCGGGACGCCCAGAACTCGTCCCGGTCGTCGGTGTAGCGGGACACCAGGCCGTCCAGGATCTCCTCCTTGTTCCGGAAGAACTGGTACAGCGACCCGGGGGAGAGCCCCGCCCGCGCGGCGACCTGGTTCGTCGTCATGTCCGGGTAGCCGACCTCGGCGATCACCGACTCCGCGGCGTCGAGGATCTCGGCCATCCGCTTCAGGCCGCGCGCCTGCCTGTGGACCGTGCGTTCAGGCATGGGCCACCTCGTTGACAAATACGAGCATTTACTTGTATTTCTGGGTTCGACAGCGAAACACGAGTAGTTTACCGAGTTTTCCGGAGATCCCATGCGAACCTGCCCATCAGGCCCGGCGCGGGCGGTGCCCGCGTGGCCGTGAACGTCGCCGCCCGGGGCCCGCGCGCCGCCGCCGAGCCGCCGCTGCGCAGGCTGGGCCACCTCCTCGTCCGCCGCCGCCGGCTCGTGCTGGCCCTGTCCGCGCTCCTGCTCGTCGTCGCGGGTGTCCTGGCCGCCGGTACGGTCTCCCGCCTCTCCCTGGCCCGTTTCGAGGCGCCGGGCTCGGAGTCCGACCGGGCCCAGGCCGAGCTCGTCCGCCGGTTCGGCACTGGCAGCCCCGACCTGGTCTTCCTGGTCACCCCCAGATCGGGCACCGTCGACGACCCCGGGGCCGAGGCGGCGGGCCGCGCCCTCACCGACCGGATCGGCCGCTCGGACGGCGTCGCGGAGTCCTCCTCGTACTGGACCAGGGGCAGGCCCGCCACCCTGCGCAGCCGGGACGGCCGGCACGCGCTGATCGTGGTGCGCGTCCCCGGCGACGCCGACCACGTGCGGGCGCGGGTGCTGCCCGCGCTGGTGCCGCGGATCGTCGGCGAGCAGGGCCCGCTCCAGGTGCGGGCCGGCGGCGGGGAGGAGGTGTTCCGCGAGACCGTGCCGCTGGCCAGGCAGGACTTCGTCCGGGCCGAGCTGGTCATCTTCCCGCTGGCGTTCGTGCTGCTCTGGCTCTACCAGCGGCGGGTGATGGCCGCCCTGGCGCCGATCCTGGCGGGGGTGCTGGCCATGGTGGTCGGCCTGGCGCTGCTGCGCGGCGTCCTGGTGTTCGCGGAGGTCTCCACCTTCGCCCTCAACCTCACCCTCGCCATGGGCCTCGGGCTCGGCATCGACTACTGCCTGTTCGTCGTCCAGCGTTTCCGCGAGGAGGTGAGCGCCGGACGCGACCGCGCGGCGGCCGTCGCCGGAGCCGTCGAGCACGCCGGGCGGACCGTGCTGTTCAGCGGCCTCACGGTGGCCGCCTCGCTGGCCGTGCTGTTCGCGCTGCCCTTCGACTTCCTGCGCTCCTTCGCCTTCGCGGGCATCGCGGTCGTGGCCGGCGGCCTGTTCGCGGCGGTGATCGTGCTGCCCGCGGTGCTGGCCTCGGCCGGCGGCGCGATGCTGCCCGGGCCGGCGCGTCCCGGGCGCGGCGGAGCCGAGGCCCGGGGAGCCGGGTTCTGGCACGGCCTGGCCGTCCGGGTCATGCGCCGGCCGGTGGTGTCCGGCGGCCTGGCGGCGGCGCTGCTGCTGGTGCTCGCCTCGCCGTTCCTCGGCCTGCGCTTCGGCACGGCCGACGACCGCATCCTGCCGCCGGAGGCGTCCTCGCGGCAGACCCAGGAGGTCATCCGGCAGACGTTCCCGGCGGAGGAGACCGACGCCATCCAGATCGTCTCGACGGGTGCGGCGCGGGCCGCCGACGTCTCGGCGTACGCGATGCGGCTCTCGCGGGTTCCCGGGGTCGCCCAGGTCGACTCCGCCGCCGGCGCCCACGCGGCCGGGCGGCGGGTCGGCGACGGCGACCCTGCCCGCTTCCGCGGGCCGGGCGCGTGGTTGTCGGTGGTGCCCTCCGCCGAGGCGCTGGCCGGTGACCCCGTCCGGCTGGTGGAGTCCGTACGGGCCGTGCCGCCGCCCTTCGAGGTCCTGGTCGGCGGCTATCCCGCCGAGCTGGCCGACTACCGCGCCTCGGTCGTCGACCGCCTGCCGCTGGTGCTGGCGCTCATGCTGGGCGTCACGTTCGCCGTGCTGTTCCTGATGACCGGCAGCCTGGTGCTCCCGCTCAAGGCGACCTTGCTGAACGTCCTCAGCCTCGGCGTCATGTTCGGCGCCGTCGTCTGGATCTTCCAGGAGGGCCACCTGTCGGGCCTGCTCGGCTTCACCCCGACCGGCACGCTCGACCCGAGCATCCCGATCCTCATGCTCTGCGTCGCCTACGGCCTGTCGATGGACTACGAGGTCTTCCTGCTGTCCAGGATCAAGGAGGAGTACGACAGGACGGGCGACACCGGGCAGGCCGTCGCCACCGGCATGCAGCGCGGCGCGCCCCTGATCACCGCGGCGGGCGGCATCCTGGCGCTCACGTTCGCCGCCTACGCCACCGCGCGGGTGGCGTTCGTGCAGATGCTCGGGGTCGGCATGGCCGTCGCGGTGCTGGCGGACGCCACCGTGATCAGGGCGGTGCTGGTGCCGAGCATGATGCGCCTGGCCGGGCCGCTCAACTGGTGGCCGCGAGGTCGAGCGACCACATCTCCTCGGTGACCTCGGCGCCGTTCTCCACGCCCCGCTCCGCCGACTCCAGCTCGAACCCGGCCGTCTGGTAGATGCGCCGCGCGCTCACCAGGCAGTCGCGCGTCCACAGCGTGATCCGCCGGTAGCCGCGGTCCCTGGCGTGGCGCAGGCACTCGGCCACCAGGCGCCGCCCGATCCCGAGGCCCCGCGCCGACGGCTCGACCAGCAACATGCGCAGCTTGGCCGTCGTGTCGTCCTGGTGCACGCAGAACACGCACCCGGCGCGCTCGCCGTCGACCTCGGCGATCCAGCCGGCGTCGCGGGCGGGGTCGTAGGCGCCCACGATCCTGGCCACGAGCTGCTCGAACTCGGTGCCCCAGCCGTACTCCTCGCTGTAGAGGGCGCCGTGCCGGTAGACGACCCAGCCGAGGTCGCCCGTACGCGGGGGCCTGATCACGTACGGGCGGGCGGCCGGCTCGCCGAGCAGCCGCCGGATCGTCGCCATGCTGCCGACCAGCAGCGCCCGGTCGGCCTCGGGCAGGCCGCCGAGCAGCCGTTCGATCTCCTCGGCCGAACGGCGGTCGAGCCCGGCGAACGTGGCCGCGCCCGCCTCGGTCAGCCGGACGAGCTGCTTGCGGGCGTCGGCGGCCGACCGCTCGCGGGCGACCAGCCCGTCGCCCTCGAAACGGGCCAGGATCCGGCTCAGGTAGCCCGCGTCGAGGTCGAGCAGGCCGCGCAGCTCGCCGGTCTCCATGCTCTCGGCGTGCGCGAGCTCGAACAGCACCCTGACTTCCGTCAGCGAGTAGGGCGAGTCGAGCATGCCTGCCTGGAGGACGCCGATCACTTTCGTATAGAACCGGTTGAAGGCTCTGATCTCAGAAACCCTTGCCTCCGTCAACGAATTCATTGCCCCAGTCAACCATAAGAAGGATCCCGTTGTGAACCTCTACATAGGCGGCTACGGTCCCGGCATCGTCACGGTGGGCGGCGAGCTGACCCGCGTGGCCTCGCCGTCGTTCCTGGCCGCCCACCCCACCCTGCCGGTGCTGTACGCGGCCGGCGAGCTGCAGCGCGGCTGGCTCACCGCCTTCACCGCCGAGGGCGGCCTGTCCCCGCTGGACGAACGGTCCAGCGACGGCGACAGCCCCTGCCACGTCGCCGTCCACCCCTCGGGGAGCCTGCTGGCCGTGGCCAACTACGGCGACGGCACCGCCGGCCTGCACCACCTGGATGAGCGGGGCGCCTTCACCGGCGACCCCGTCGTCCTGCGGCACGAGGGCTCGGGCCCCGACCCCGACCGCCAGGCCGGCTCGTACGCCCACATGTGCGTCTTCCACGACGACGTCCTGCACGTCTCCGACCTCGGCACCGACGAGATCCGCCGTTACCGCCTGGACGGCTCCCCGCTCGACCCGATCACCCTGGCCCCCGGCACCGGCCCCCGCCACTTCGCCTTCGCCGGCGACCGCCTGTACGTGGCCGGCGAGCTGGACGGCACCGTGACCCTCGTCGAGGGCGAGCGCCGCATCGTCGTGCCCGCCTCGCGCGCCGGGGGCGACAACGCGCCCAGCCACCTGCAGCTCGACGGCGACCTGGTCTACGTCGCCAACCGCGGGCCCGACACGGTCTCGGTGCTGCGCGCCGCCGACCTGTCCCCGGTGGCCGAGGTGCCCTCGGGCGGCGCCTGGCCCCGGCACTTCGCCATCGCCGGCGACCGCCTGTACGTCGCCAACCAGAACTCCGGCGAGGTGACCGTGTTCACGCTGGAGGACGGGGTGCCCGAGCCGGCCGGTCAGTCGTACGAGGTGCCCAGCCCGTCCTGCGTGCTGCCCGCATAGGGACGCTGGGCGGGAAGCGGCCCGGTGTAAGGATCTGGCCAAGTCGTGGCCCGGCCCCGAGGCGGGCCGCGACGATGGCCGGGTGCGCAAGCTCCCGCTGCTCCTCACCCTGTTGATCGCCGTCCTGCCGGCCGCCGGATGCGGCGGCGGTCCCGTGCGGCCGGCGCCGTCCGCGTCGCCCGCGCCGCCCGTCCCGCAGCCGTCGGAGACGGGCCGGCCGTCGCCGCCGCCGGTGGACGCGGGGGAGTCCTGGCGGATCACCACCCGCGGGGCCGACCACGAGATCGAGGGCTACGCCGACCACGTGAGCGTCCTGCCCGGCCAGCCCTTCGCCCTGCACGTCTCCACCACCGCCCCGCGCTTCACCGCCGGCGCGTTCAGGATGGGCGCGCACCCCGCCAAGGTGTGGGAGTCGCCGCAGGTGGAGGGCGTGCGCCAGCCTCCGGCCAGGACCGTGCACGGCATGGTGACCGCCGCCCACTGGAAGCCCTCGCTCACCGTGGACACCCGCGGCTGGACGGAGGGCGCGTACCTGATCAGGCTCGACGCCTCGACCGGCGCCCAGCGGTACGTGCCGATCACCGTCCGCTCGGCCTCCACCCGGGGCCGGGTGGTGATGGTGAACGCGGTCACCACCTGGCAGGCGTACAACCTGTGGGGCGGCCGCAGCCTGTACCTGGGCCCCGGCGGGTTCGCCGACCGCTCGCGCGAGGTCACCTTCGACCGCCCGTACGACGGCGGCGGCGCCCGCCTGTTCCTCGACTTCGAGCAGTCGGCCCTGGCCGTGGCCGAGCGCAGCGGCGTGCCCCTGGCCTACCTCACCAGCCTCGACCTCGGCCCCGGCGTGCTGGACGGCGCCCGGGCCGTGGTCTCGCTCGGCCACGACGAGTACTGGTCGCCCGCCATGCGCACGGCCGTCACCAGGGCCAGGGACAGCGGGACGAACCTCGCCTTCCTCGGCGCGAACGCCGTCTACTGGCGCATCGCGATCAAGGGCAGGACGGTCGCCTGCGACAAGGAACGGCTGTGCCCGCTGTGGCGGGACTCCCGCCCGGAGAGCGCCCTGGTGGGCCAGATGTACGACTGCTTCCCCGCCCAGGGCGCCTACACGGTCCGCAGGCCGGGCCACTGGATCTTCGCGGGCACCCGGGGCCGGCGCTTCCCCGGCATGGTCGGCCCGGAGACCGACAAGGTCTCGCGCGGCTCGCCGAAGGGCGTGGAGGTGCTGGCCGACTCGCCGTTCTCGTGCGGAGGGCGCGGGACGACGTCGCAGAGCACGTACTACACGGCGCCGAGCGGGGCCGGGGTGTTCGCCTCGGGCACGATGCGCTGGGTGTGCGCGATGCGCGGCAAGCGCTGCGGCCACGGCGTCCCGGAGTCCGCGGCCGCCTTCACCCGCCGCGCCACGGCGAACGTGCTGACCCGGTTCGCCGCCGGCCCGGCCGGACGCTCCGGCCAGCCCGCCCACCCTCCTCAGGGCCGCGCGGGCCCGCCGGGGAACGCCGCCCCCGGGGCCGGCCCGAGGGCGGCCGTGAGCGGCCCCCGTGAGCGGCCCGAGGGCGGCCGGAGGCGGCTATGAGCGGCGCTCGCGCAGGATCGCCGCCAGCCGCTCCCTGATCTCCCGCTCGGCCGCCTCCTTGTGCACGCCGAGATCGGCCAGGGCCCGCACCACCGGGCCCTCCTCCAGGGAGAGCACGCCGAGCAGCAGGTGCTCGGTGCCGACGTAGTTGTGCCCGAGCCGCAGGGCCTCGCGCAGGGTCAGCTCCAGCGCCTTGGCGCACTGCGCGGAGAACGGCAGGGTGACGGGCGACTGCCCGCCGCCGGGCGCCATGGCCGCCGTGACGGCCTCCCTGACCGCCTCGGGGGAGGCCCCGAGCGTGGCCATGGTCGAGGCGGCCAGCGCCTCGGGCACGTGCAGCAGCCCGAGCACCAGGTGCCCGACCTCGATGTGGTCGTGCCCGGACAGGCGCGCCTCCTCCTGGGACTTGACCACCGCGACCCGGGCCTTGTCGGTGTAGCGGGCGTAGTTGCGCAGGTCGTCGGCGAGCGAGCCGCCCTCCTTGACCACGAACCGCTTCTGCGCGGCCTGCTTGGTCACGCCCATGCTGCGGCCGATGTCGGTCCAGGAGGCGCCGGAGTGGCGGGCGTGGTCCACGAAGTGGCCGATCAGGTGGTCGGCCACCTCTCCGAGGTGCTCGCCCAGCGTGACGGCGTCGGAGAGCTGGCCGAGCGGGTCGCCGTCCGGGTGACGGCTCTTGATGGCGGCGATGAGGTCGTCGAGACGTACGGTTTCGTCCATGCGTCAACCATAGGTTGACGCCGGAGTGTCGTCAACTCCGGGTTGACGATCGCCGCTTCCAGGAAATGATCGAGGGCCGCGCGTTTGGTCTAGACCACTGAGCGTCGCGGCAGGCACAATGCGAGCAGTCACCGAGCAATGGTTCGTGAACCCCATCGGGAGGAACCCGCCATGCGTATAGGAGTGCTCACCGGAGGCGGAGACTGTCCGGGTCTCAACGCCGTCATCAGGGCCGTGGTGCGTAAGGGGGTGAGCACGTACGGCCATGAGTTCGTGGGCTTCCGCGACGGCTGGCGCGGGCCCCTGGAAGGCGACACGATGCCGCTCGACATCCAGGCCGTACGAGGCATCCTGCCGCGGGGCGGCACCATTCTCGGATCCTCCCGCACCAACCCGATCAAGATCGAGGGCGGCGTCGACCGCATCAAGGAGAACCTCGCCGCCACCGGCGTCGACGCCCTGATCGCCATCGGCGGCGAGGACACGCTCGGCGTGGCCAAACAGCTCTACGACCGCGACGTCAAGGTCGTGGGCGTGCCCAAGACCATCGACAACGACCTGTCCGGCACCGACTACACCTTCGGCTTCGACACCGCGGTCAACATCGCGATGGAGGCCATCGACCGGCTGCACACCACCGCCGAGTCCCACCACCGCGCGCTGATCTGCGAGGTCATGGGCCGCCACGCGGGCTGGATCGCGCTGCACGCGGGCATGGCCGGCGGCGCGAACGTGATCCTCATCCCCGAGAAGCCGTTCGACATCGACCGGGTCTGCGAGTACGTCGAGTCCCGCTTCCGCACCCGCTACTCGCCGATCATCGTCGTGGCCGAGGGCGCCCACCCGATCGAGGGCCAGATGGAGCTGCAGACCGGCACCCTCGACGCGTTCGGTCACGTCCGGCTCGGCGGCATCGGCGAGGTGCTGGCCAAGGAGATCGAGAAGCGCACCGGCAAGGAGGCCCGCACCACCGTGCTCGGCCACATCCAGCGCGGCGGCACCCCGACGGCCTACGACCGGGTGCTGGCCACCAGGTTCGGGCTGCAGGCGATCGACGCCGCGCACGAGGGCGACTACGGCACGATGGTCGCGCTGCGCGGCACCGACATCGTCCGGGTCGGGCTCGACGAGGCGACGGCCGAGCTGAAGACCGTGCCGGCCTCCCGGTACTCCGAGGCCGAGGTGTTCTTCGGGTGAGGCTCTCTACGGCTGGCTGAAAGCGGCTTGCAAGCGCCGGGCCGTACTTTCTGGGCAGCGGGGTTACCGCTTACAACCCCCCTCGGGGTACGGCTTGGGGCGCAGCGAGTCGGCGGCCCACTTTGCGCCGCAAGCCGTACCCAGGAGATAGCTCAATCGCGGGGCGCGCCGAGGTGATCCACCTCCGGCGCGCCCTCGTCGCGTCCGGCCCCGTCCGGACGCTCGTCGCCGCGGGCTACCTGCGGCGGGTGCGCATCATCTGCTGCTGTTGCGGGCGGGGGGCGGCCTGCGGCGCGGGGTAGGCCAGGCGCTGCTGCTGCTGGGCGGCGCGCCGGCGCAGCTCCAGGCGGGCGACCATCTCGGCGTCCTCGTGCAGCTCCTCCTCCGAGGGCGCGAGGATCACCATGAGCAGCATGGTCAGCGTGATCAGGCTGATCACGGTCATCAGGGGGACGAGGAAGTCGAGGGCGTCCGCGCCGGTGACCATGCCGGGCTCGGCGTCGACGGTGACCCGCATGGCGTACATGCCGGTGTAGTGCATGCCCGAGACGGCCACGCCCATGACCAGCGCCGCGCCGGTGATCCAGACCGGCTTCTTGACCCGCAGGGTGAACCAGAGCGCGGCGGTCGCGGCCACGACCGCGATCACCACGGACCCGGCCACGATCGTGCGGTCGTAGGAGACGTGGGCGCTCATGTTCATCGCGTACATGCCGAGGTAGTGCATGCTGGCCACGCCGAGCCCGGTGAGCAGGCCGCCGCCGAGCAGCGCCAGCGCCCGGCCGCGGCCGTAGGAGACCAGGAACAGCCCGGTGCCGACCACCACCACGGCCACGGCGGCCGAGGCGACGGTGAGCGGCACGTCGTACTTGATCTGCGTGCCCTCCACCGCGAAGCCCATCATCCCGACGAAGTGCATGACCCAGATGCCGGTGCCGCCGATGGAGATGGCCGCGCCGATCAGCCAGCGCACCCGCGACGCGCCGCGGCTGGCGTGCGCCTGTGCGGTGAGCCGCAGTCCGAGCATCGAACCCAGGCACGACATCAGGTACGCCAGCAGCGGTGTGAGCGGTCCGTGGGTGAAATGATTAACAGCGGTCATATATCGACATTCCTTGTGATTAGGGGTTGACGGATTGTGTCATCCGGTCTGTCCCTTCCGCATGGATAACGCAACTATCTGTCAACCGGCGTGTCGGAAACATGAGAGGGTCTCATGAGCATCGAGGGGCCCTTCTGGCGCGCGATCGCCGTCTTCCGCGCCGCGTCGTTGCTGTACGCCGCCGTGCTGATGGCCCAGTACCGCGGGTACGAGCAGCCGGTCGCCGGCTGGCTGGTGATCGCCCTGATGGCGTTGTGGACGGCCGGAGCCACGTACGCGTACGCGTCGGAAAGGCTGCGCGGGTGGCCGCTGCTGGCCGTGGACATGGTGGTGGCGCTGGCCTGCCTGCTGGCGTCCCCGTACGTGGAGGGCGCCCGTCAGGGCGTGGCGGGCACCATGCCCGTGCCCGCCACCTGGGTCGCCGCGCCCGTCCTGGCCTGGGCCGTGTACGGCGGCAGGCGCGCGGGCGCGGTGGCGGCGGCCCTGGTCGCCGCCGCGGACCTGTGGCTGCGCGTGCGCGCCCCGGAGGCGCCCGTGATGATCAACGGCGCGGTCCTGCTGTTCCTGTCAGGAGTGGTTGTCGGACACGTGGCCCGGCTGGCCAAGGAGGCCGAGGAGCGCATGCAGCGCGCGGCCGAGATGGAGGCCGCCCAGCGCGAACGCGACCGGCTGGCCCGCGACCTGCACGACTCCGTCCTGCAGGTGCTGGCCCTGGTCCAGCGGCGCGGCCGGCAGATCGGCGGCGAGGCGGCCGAGCTGGGCCGCCTGGCAGGCGAGCAGGAGGCCGCGCTGCGCGAGCTCATCGCCGCCCGCCCCGCCCCGACCGGCGCCACGGACCTGCGCTCCCTGCTCATGCGGCACGGCTCGCCGCTGGTGACGGTCTCCACCCCGGCCACGCCGCTCGTCCTGCCCACCCCGGCGGCCGAGGGCGTCGCGGCCGCGGTCGGGGCCGCACTGGACAACGTGCGCGAGCACTGCGGCGCGGACGCGCGGGCCTGGGTGTTCGCCGAGTCCTGCGACGACGTGGTCATGGTCACCGTGCGCGACGAGGGTCGCGGCATCCCGGAGGGGCGCCTGGAGCGGGCCGCCGCCGAGGGCCGCCTGGGCGTCGCGCAGTCCATCCGCGGGCGCGTCGCCGACCTGGGCGGGACGGTCGCCGTCGCCTCCACGCCGTCCGGGACCGAGATCGAGATCAGTCTTCCCTGCGGACAGGCGCGGATAGGCGGGGACCGGCCCGGTTAGAGTGACGTCATGGTGCGGGTCATGGTGGTGGACGACCATCCCATGTGGCGCGACGGCGTGGCCAGGGATCTGTCCGAGGCGGGCTACGAGGTCGTGGCCGTGGTGGGGGAGGGGCGGCAGGCGATCAGGGCGGCCGCGGCCGTGCGCCCCCAGGTCGTCGTGCTGGATCTGCGCCTGCCCGACATGTCCGGCGCGGAGGTGGCCGCCGGGCTGGCCGGGGCCGAGCCGGCGCCCAAGGTCCTGGTGTTGTCGGCCAGCGCCGAGCAGGACGACGTGCTGGCGGCCGTCAAGGCGGGCGCGTCCGGCTACCTGGTGAAGTCGGCGAGCCGGGAGGAGTTCCTCGACGCCGTCCGCCGCACCGCCGAGGGCGACGCCGTCTTCACGCCGGGCCTGGCCGGGCTGGTGCTGGGGGAGTACCGGCGGCTGGCCGCGCGCCCCGCCGGACGCGCCGACGACGACGGCCCGAGGCTGACCGAGCGCGAGACGGAGGTGCTCAGGCTGGTCGCCAAGGGCCTGACCTACCGGCAGGTCGCCGACCGCCTGGTGCTCTCCCACCGCACGGTCCAGAACCACGTGCAGAACACGCTGAGCAAGCTCCAGCTGCACAACCGGGTGGAACTGGTCCGATATGCGATCGAGCAGGGCCTCGACGCGGACTAAACTCGATGGGTCGCGGCGTTGCCTTCCTAGCGGCCGCGCCTTCCCCGTCTTCCCCGGAGGTTCCACCATGACGATGTCCGCCCTGGGCGAGCCATGCGTTCTGCTCAAGCTGGGCGAGATCGTTCTCAAGGGCAAGAACCGTGAGCTGTTCGAGCGCCGCCTGATCGACAACATCCGCTTCGCGCTCCAGGATCTCGGCCTCAAGACGGACGTCCGCCGGCGCCACGGCGTCGTCGCGATCTTCCTGCCCGAGGGGGCGGACGTCGAGCAGGCCGACGCGGTGGCCCGGCGGGTCGCCGACGTGCCCGGCCTGGTGTGGATCCACCGCGCCTGGCGGGTGGCCAAGGACCCCGACACCGTGCTCAAGGCCGGCCTGGAACTGATCCGCGACCGCGAGGAGGTCGCCCGCGGGGCCCGCTTCGCGGTGCGCTCCCGCCGCCGCGACAAGCGCTTCCCGCTGACCTCCAACGAGCTCGACCGGCTCGTCGGCGGCGCGATCAACGACGAGTACCACCTGCCCGTCGACCTGAAGAACCCCGAGCTGACCGTCTTCATCGAGGTCGACCGGGACGAGGTGTTCGTCTTCACCGACGGCATCCCGGGCCAGGGCGGCCTGCCGGTCGGCAGCAGCGGCCGGGCGCTGGTGCTCATGTCGGGCGGCATCGACTCGCCGGTGGCGGCCTACCGGATGATGAAGCGCGGCCTGCACGTCGACTTCCTGCACTTCTCCGGCATCCCGTTCACCACCTCCGAGTCGATCTACAAGGCGTACGCGCTGGTCAGGAAGCTCGACCGGTTCCAGGGCAGGTCGCGGCTGTGGGTGGTGCCGTTCGGCAAGGCGCAGCAGTCGATCCGCAACTCGGGCCAGGACCGCCTGGCCGTGATCGCCCAGCGGCGGCTCATGCTGAAGACGGCCGAGGAGGTCGCCCACCGCATCCGCGCCGGCGCGCTGATCACCGGCGACGCGCTCGGCCAGGTCTCCTCCCAGACGCTGGCCAACATCACCGCCCAGGACAACGCGGTCGAGCTGCCGATCCTGCGCCCGCTCGTGGGCTGGGACAAGACCGAGATCATGGCCGAGGCCCGGCGCATCGGCACGCTGGAGATCTCGGAGCTGCCCGACGAGGACTGCTGCTCCCTGCTGGCTCCCAAGCGCGCCGAGACGCGGGCCAAGATCGACGACCTCAAGCAGATCGAGAAGCGGCTCGACGCCGAGGAGCTGTGCGTGCAGCTCGCCGACTCGATCCAGGAGTACACGCTGTAGCTCAGGCCGCGTCGACCTTGAACGGGTCGTGCTCGGCCAGCAGCTTGTCCAGCCTGGCCTGGTCCACGCGGTTGGTCACCTCCGCCAGCTCCTGCCGGTCGCGGACGACCTTGCACAGGTTGACCGTGGAGGTGACCACGTACAGCAGGCCGAGCGCGAGGAACGCCCTGATCCAGCCGGAGGCCGGCAGGTAGATCAGGGCGATCACCACGGACGACACGGAGACGGCGAACGACAGGACCGCCTGGACGTAGAACGCGGCGGTCTGCGTGGGACGGATGGGCTTGCTCATGAGTTCATGGTGATCTCGCAGGCCAGGCCGTCGCATGAGGTTTCGTACTCAAGTTACTAATGAGTACGAAAGGCCCGGCCGCAGCCCCGGACGCGGGGCGTGGGCGGGCCGATGGCAGGATGGCCCAAGACGCGAGATCGGTGAGGGGAGTGATCGTGGAGGAGTCGCGCCTGCCTCCAGGCCAGTACGTCCCGCGCGGCCGCCCCGTGATCCACTACGGCAGGGTGCCCGCGTTCAAGCCGGACAGCTGGGACTTCCGCGTCTTCGGCGCCACGGCCTCCGGCGAGGAGCACTGCCTGACGTGGGCGGACTTCGAGCTGCTGCCCCGGGACACGCGCATCGCCGACTTCCACTGCGTCACCAAGTTCTCCCTCATGGCCAACGAGTGGCGGGGCGTCACCCCGGCCACGATCATGGAGCTGGCGCCGCCCGACCCCGGCGTGCGCCACGTCATGATCTGGGCCGAGTACGGCTACAGCGCCAACCTCCGCATGTCCGACTTCGCCGCCCCCGACACCCTGTTCGCCACCGAGCTGGACGAGAAGCCGCTCAGCCCCGACCGCGGTTTCCCCGTGCGCATCGTGGTCCCCCACCTGTACGCGTGGAAGAGCGTCAAGTGGGTGCGCGCCGTCGAATACCTCCTGGAGGACCGGCGCGGCTTCTGGGAGGAACGCGGATACCACAACCTGGCAGATCCCTGGCGCGAACAGCGCTACTCCTACCAGGAGGAACCCGGCGAGGGCCCCCCGTAGACTTCACTGCGGGTTTCCACCCGAACACGACCGGTTATTGGCTACGGTTTGGCGCATGCAGACCACCGCATGCGTGGCGCTCTCCCTCCTGCTCTTCCTCCTCGGCTACGCCTGCGCCAGGACGCGCCGCCCGGCGCTCCCGGAAGGCGGCGGCAAGCACGAGGCCACCTTCACCGCGTTGCACGTCGCGGGGCTGGCCGCACCCGCCCTGCGCGGCGGGCTCGACCGCGACTCGGCGCGCAAGGCCGTACGCCACCTGCACGCGCTGCTCGGCACCCGCGCCGTCGCGATCACCTCCACCGACGCCGCGCTGGCCTGGAACGGCCCGTGCACCGACGACGTGCTCACCTACGCCCGCACCACCCTGGCCGCCGGGCGGGCGCAGGTGTTCGCCGGGCGGCCGTACGGGGCCGTGGTCGTGCCGCTGACCGTGGACGACACGGTCGTGGGCACGCTGGCGGCCTTCGACGAGGAGGTCAGCGCGGCGCTCGTGCGCGCCGTGACCGAGCTGGGCCGCTGGGTGTCGGGGCAACTGGAGCTGGCCGACCTCGACGCCTCCCGCAGGCGGGCCCTGGAGGCCGAGATGCGCGCCCTTCGTGCCCAGATCTCGCCGCACTTCGTCTACAACGCGCTGACCACGATCGCCTCGTTCGTCCGGACGAACCCCAAGCGCGCCCGCGAGCTGCTGCTCGACTTCGCCGACTTCTCCCGCTACGCCCTGCGCCGGGCCCACGACTTCACCACCCTGGCCGACGAGCTGACCTGCGTCGACCGGTACCTGCTGCTGGAGCGCGCCCGCTTCGGCGACAAGCTGCGCTTCAGCCTTCAGGTCGCGCCCGAGGTGCTGCCGGTCCCGGTGCCGTTCCTGTGCCTGCAACCGCTGGTGGAGAACGCCATCAAGCACGGCATGCGCGGCCGGCGCGGCGGCGGCGAGGTGCGGGTCGTGGTCCGCGACGCCGGCCCCGAGGCCCACATCACCGTCGAGGACGACGGCACCGGCATGGACCCCGAGTGCGCCAGGCGCATGCTCGACGGCGAACCGGCCCGCGAGGGCGGCGGCATCGGCCTGGCCAACGTGGACCTGCGCATGCGCCAGATCTACGGCGACGGCTACGGCCTCGTCGTGGAGACCGCGCTCGGCGCCGGCACCCGGGTACGGCTGCGCGTCCCGAAGACGCAATTTACCTCATTGTAGTCAATTCCTTACGCTGAGCTGGCGTGTCGCTTGTGACCTCTGCTTTCATACGGCAGCGTGGAGCCCATGCTGAGGGTCCTGGCGGTCGACGACGAGCTGCCCGCTCTTGAGGAGCTCGCCTACCTGCTGCGCCAGGACACGAGAATCGAACACGTCGCGACCGCGGCCGACGGCGTCACCGCGCTGCAGGACATGGTGCAGATGATCGGCGGCGGCGAGCGGCTCGACGCGATCTTCCTCGACATCCGGATGCCGGGCCTCGACGGGCTCGACCTCGCCCGGCTGGTCGGCGGCTTCCCCAGCCCCCCCAAGCTGGTGTTCGTCACGGCGCACGAGGAGTGCGCGGTGCAGGCGTTCGAGCTGGAGGCCGTCGACTACCTGCTCAAACCGGTCCGGGCCGAGCGCCTGGCGGAGGCGGTCAGGCGGCTGGAGGCGGCCTCCGCGCCGCTCGCCGAGCCGAGCCAGGACGACGTGATCCCGGTCGAGCTGGGCGGGCGCACCAGATTCGTGCCGCAGCAGGCCATCTGGTTCGCCGAGGCCAAGGGCGACTACGTGCGGCTGCACACCGGCGACGGCAGCTACCTCGTCCGCATGTCGCTGGCCGCGCTCGAACGCCGCTGGTCGGAGGCGGGGTTCATCCGCGTCCACCGCAGCACCCTGGTCTCGGCCCGGCACGTCAGCGAGCTGCGCTTCGAGGGCGGCCGGGTCACGCTCACCGTCGGCACCGAGACGTTGCAGGTCAGCCGGCGGCACAGCCGTCAGGTGCGCGAACAGCTCGTCCGCCAGCATCGCGGCGTCTTCTCCTGACCGCCGGCCCGCGGGGGCTGGTGCCGATGGGTGGGCGTGAAGCTGGGCGTGTCCGGCGGGCGCCGGGCGGGCGCCGGGCCCCGGCCGCCGGGCGGTCTGCCGCTGTGATGGTAAAAGATTTCCCAGGTCACGTCGGGGGCGGGCCCTTGGCGCCGGTTCCCGCGATGCCCTCCAGGGGGCTGCCGATCGCTGGGAGGACCCATGAACCAGCCGTTCGTCGCTCGCGGGTGACCGCTCGCCGTCCGGCCACCCTCCGTATGTCGATGACTACAGACCGTTCAGCGAGCTGGCCGCGAACAGGGTTTCGCCCACAAGATCGCGACCGTAGTGTTTCGGCATCGGAAGCCACCCGGCGCATCGGGGGGGACGGGCCGCAAGGCCCAAGCAAGGGCCTGATGCGTCGGCTTCACCGGTGACCACCAGGTCACCACGGCTGTCGGGCCTTTGACCGGGGGGTAGGGCCCGCCTGCCGATCAGGTGAGGGGGCGCCTGCGGAGGCCACGGACCCCGGCCCCGCGATCCGGCCTTCGGGGGCGGCCGGATCGTGCGAGCAGGCGCCCCTATCACGATTGCCGACCTGGACGGGCTCTCATCCCCTCACCGGGGATCGCGCCGGGTCAGCCCTCGTCGCGGAGCTTCTTCAGCAGCTCGATGTCCTCGCGGTGCTTGTCGGCCTTGCCGGGCGTCTCGATGCAGATGGGCACGCCCGCCACCGCCGGATGCCGCATGATCTCGGCGAACGGCTGCGCGCCGATGTGGCCCGCGCCGATGTTCTCGTGCCGGTCCTTCTTGGCCCCGCACACGTCTTTGCTGTCGTTGGCGTGGATGAGCTTGAGCCGGCCGGGCGCGATGGCGTGCAGGGCGTCGAACGTCTCCCGCACCCCGCCCTCGGCGGCCAGGTCGTGGCCGGCGGCGAAGGCGTGGCAGGTGTCGAGGCAGACGCAGGCCCGCGGGTGCCAGTCGAGCGCGGCGAGATAGGGCTCCAGGTCCTGGACGGTCGCGCAGAGCATCGCGCCCTGGCCCGCCATGGGCTCCAGCAGCAGGTCGGGGCCGCCCTCGGGGATCTCGTCGAGCAGCGGCAGCAGGGTCTCGCGGATCTGCCGCAGCGCGTCGTCGCGGGACTGGGTGACGGCCGAGCCGGTGTGGACCACGACGCCCTTGGCGCCGGTCTCGACCCCGCGCCGCAGCCCGTGGCGGACGACGGCGATGGAGTTGGCCAGCGTCTCGGGGTTGGGCGAGCCGAAGTTCACCAGGTACGGCACGTGGATGAACGCGGTGACGCCGGACTCGGCCAGCTTGGCGTCCTCGGCGGGCTTGCCGTCGTTGAGCGCCCAGCCGCGCGGGTTGGTGACGAACACCTGGACCATCTCGGCGCCGATCTCGGCCATGTACTTCAGGCCGCCGGTCGCCAGGCCGCCGGTGACGGACACGTGCCCGCCGATCAGGGATGTCAAGGTCATGATGGCTCCAGTGTAGGCGCAGCTCAGGGGCGTCCCGGCCGGGGCCGGGTTGGAGCATGACACGAAAAGTCCTGGCCATCCCGTTGCGTACTTGGGAGTTCTCACGGATGGACCGGGAACCAGGCCCGTGTGTGTACTGCTGACATGTCCAACTCCCTGGCCGGGTTCAACCGGCGGCCGCGCGCGGAGGCGGAGGCGGAGCTGCTGGCCTGCTGCGCCTCCCGCGCGTTCGCCGCGGCGGTGGCCGCCCGCAGGCCCTACGCCGCCCGCGAACGGCTCGCCGAGGCCGCCGAGACGGCGGTGCGCGAGCTGACGTGGCCCGACGTGCTGGAGGCGCTGGCGGCCCACCCGCGCATCGGGGAACGCCCGTCCGGGGACGGCCGGGAGTCGCGCTGGTCACGCCAGGAGCAGGCGGGCGCGCACCCGGAGGCGCCGGGGGCCGAGGAGCTGCGGGCCGCGCTGGCCGCGGGCAACCGCGCGTACGAGGAGCGGTTCGGGTACGTCTACCTGGTCTGCGCCACCGGCCTGAGCGGGACCGAGCTGCTGGCCCGGCTGCGCGCCCGGCTGGACAACGACGCGGAGACCGAGCGCGGGGTCGTCCGCGAGGAACTGGTGAAGATCACCCGGCTTCGGCTGGGGAAGCTCATGGAAGGGGAGGGGAGATGAGCTTCTCGACGCACGTCCTGGACGCGGTCTCGGGCCGCCCGGCCGCCGGGGTGGGCGTCCGGCTGGAGCACGAGGGCCGCGTGCTGGCCCGGGGCAGCACCGACGACGACGGCCGGATCAAGGGCTGGGACACCGAGGAGGGCGTGCACCGGGTCGTCTTCGACACCGGCGCCTACCTGGCCGACACCTTCTACCCCGAGGTCGTCATCGCCTTCACCGTCACCGACGCCGCGGCGCACCACCACGTGCCGCTGCTGCTCAGCCCGTACGCCTACTCCACCTACCGAGGGAGCTAGATGACCGTCAAGCTGGGCCCCAACCGTTACGGCAAGGCGGAGACCAGGCTGGTCCACGTGGTCAGGGAGGGGGCCGTCCACCACCTCAAGGACATCAACGTCAGCACCTCGCTGTCGGGCGACATGGAGGAGGTGCACAGGAACGGCAGCAACGCCGCCGTCCTGCCCACCGACACGCAGAAGAACACCGCCTACGCCTTCGCCAGGAAGCACGGCGTCGGCGAGATCGAGGACTTCGCCCTCTTACTGGCCCGCCACTACGTCTCCGCGCACCCGTCCATCCACCACGCGCGGGTGGAGATCGAGGAGTACGCCTGGAACCGCATCCCCGGCGAGTCGCGGCACTCCTTCGTGCGCGACGGCGGCGAGGTGCGCACCTGCGTCGTCCACCACGACAGGGACGGCCGCACCACCGTCGTGTCCGGCCTGACGGACCTGGTCGTGCTGAACTCGACCGGCTCGGAGTTCCACGGCTACCTCGTGGACGAGTACACCACCCTCCAGCCGACGACCGACCGCGTCCTGGCCACCGCGGTCACCGCCCGCTGGCGGCACGCCGGGACGGGCGAGCGCCCGCCGTACGCGCAGGTGCGCGCGTGCCTGCTGGACGCCTTCGCGCAGACGCACAGCCTGTCGTTGCAGCAGACCCTCTACGCGATGGGCGAGCGGGTGCTGACGACCTGCCCGCAGGTCTGCGAGGTGCGGCTGACGCTGCCGAACAAGCACCACTTCCTGGTCGACCTGTCGCCGTTCGGCCTGGACAACGAGAACGAGGTCTTCTACGCCGCCGACCGTCCCTACGGGCTGATCGAGGGCAGTGTGCTGCGTGAGGACGCACCCGACGCGGGATTCGCCTGGGAGTGAGGACGATGGACTTCTTGCGGCCCACCACGTGGGCGCAGGCGCTGGCCGCCAAGGCGGACCGGCCCGGAGCGCTGCCCGTCCAGGGCGGCACCGACGTGATGGTCGAGATCAACTTCGACGTGCGCAGGCCGGAGGCGCTGCTCGACCTCAACCAGGTGGCCGAGCTGCGCGAATGGGGCATGACCGACGGGGTCTGCCGGATCGGGTCCGGGGTCACGTACGCCACGGTCGTCGACGAGCTGGGCGGCGTGCTGCCGGGGCTCGCGCAGGCCGCGCGCACGGTCGGCTCGCCGCAGATCCGCAACCGCGGCACGGTCGCCGGCAACCTCGGCGCGGCCTCGCCCGCGGGCGACAGCCATCCGCCGCTGCTGGCGGCGGGCGCGGTCGTCGAGGTCGAGTCGCGCGAGCGCGGCACCCGGCTGATCCCCGCGGCCGAGTTCTACCTCGGGGTCAAGCGCAACGCCCTGGAGCCGGACGAGCTGATCAGGGCCGTGCGCGTCGAACCCGCCCAGGGACCGCAGTACTTCTCCAAGGTCGGCACGCGCAACGCCATGGTGATCGCGGTGTGCTCGTTCGCGGTCGCGCTGCACCCCGGCGAGCGGCGGGTCGGCACCGGGATCGGCTCGGCCGCGCCCACGCCGCGCCGCGCCCTGGAGGCGGAGGAGCTGCTGGCCCGGGAGCTGGACTGGCACGCCCCGCTCGACCCCGCGCTGCTGGCCCGCTTCGGCGAGCTGTGCGCGCGGGCCGCCGCGCCGATCGACGACGTGCGCGGCACCGCCGCCTACCGGGTGCACGCGGTCGGCGTGATGGCCCGGCGCACGCTCACCTGGGCCTGGAACGACCACCTCGCGAGAAGGGCCGCCTGATGCGCCTGAACGTCACCGTCAACGGCCGCGCCCACAGCGTGGACGACGTCTGGGAGGGGGAGAGCCTGCTGTACGTGCTGCGCGAGCGGATCGGGCTCCCCGGCTCCAAGAACGCCTGCGAGCAGGGCGAGTGCGGCTCGTGCACGGTCTACCTCGACGGGCTGCCGGTCTGCTCGTGCCTGGTCGCCGCCGGGCAGGCCGAGGGGCGGCGGGTGCGCACGGTCGAGGGGCTGGCTGCGGGCGACCGGCTCGACCCGGTGCAGGAGGCGTTCGCCGAGTGCGGGGCCGTGCAGTGCGGGTTCTGCACCCCTGGGCTCGTCGTACAGGCCCATGACCTGCTCGAACGCGTGCCCCGGCCGTCCGACGCGGAGATCCGCGAGGCGCTGGCGGGCAACCTGTGCCGCTGCACCGGCTACGAGAAGATCCTCGACGCGGTCCGGCTGGCCGCCGCGCGGAAGGCGTCCCGATGACCCTGCTGATCGAGAACGTGCACATCGCGCCCGTCGCCGGCCCTGAGATCCCGTCCGGCCACCTCGTCGTCGAGGGCGACCGGATCGCCGCGCTCGGCCCCGGCCCCGCGCCCGCCACCCCCGGCGCCCGGCGGGTGGACGGCTCCGGCTGCCTGGCCACCCCCGGCCTGGTCAACACCCACCACCACCTCTACCAGTGGGCCTCCCAGGGGCTGGCCCAGGACGCCACCCTGTTCGAGTGGCTGGTGGCGCTCTACGACGTGTGGGCCGCCATGGACGCCGAGGTCGTCAGGGGCGCGGCCACGGCCGGGCTCGGCTGGCTGGCGCTGTCCGGCTGCACCACCTCCAGCGACCACCACTACGTCTTCCCCAAGGGCCGGGGCGACCTGCTCGCGGCCGAGGTCGAGGCGGCGCGGGAGATCGGCCTGCGCTTCCACCCGGCGCGCGGCTCGATGGACCTGGGCCGCTCGCAGGGCGGGCTGCCGCCGGACGAGGTGGTCGAGCAGCTCGACGACGTGCTGGCCGCGACGGCCGAGGCGGTGGACGCCCACCACGACCCGTCGCCGTCCTCGATGGTGCGGGTCGCGGTCGCGCCGTGCTCGCCGTTCTCGGCCGGCGCCGAGCTGATGACCCAGTCGGCGGCCCTGGCCAGGGCCAAGGGCGTCCGCCTGCACACCCATCTGGCCGAGACGCTCGACGAGGACGAGCACTGCGTCGAGCGGTTCGGACTGCGTCCGGTCGACTACATGGACAAGCTGGGCTGGCTGGGGCCCGACGTGTGGCTCGCGCACGCCGTGCACCTCAGCGACGCCGACATCGCCAAGCTCGCCCGCACCGGCACGGGCGCGGCCCACTGCCCCTCCTCCAACGGCCGCCTCGGCTCCGGGATCGCCCGCGTGTCGGAGATGCTGCGCCGGGGCGTGAACGTCGGGCTCGGCGTGGACGGCAGCGCCTCCGCCGAGCTGACCTCACTGGCCGGGGAGATGCGGCAGGCCCTGCTGTTCCAGCGGGCCAGGTACGGCCCCCGCGCGCTGTCGGCCCGCCAGGCGCTGGAGCTGGCCACCCTGGGCGGGGCGCGCAACCTGGGCCGCGAGGCGGAGCTCGGCTCGCTGGAGCCGGGCAAGCTGGCCGACGTCGTCCTGTGGCGGACCGGCGGGCCCTTCACCGCCGCCGTGGCCGACCCGGTGTGCGCGCTGGTGTTCGGGCCCCCGCCGCCGGTGGCCCGCGTCCTGGTCGGCGGCCGGACCGTGGTCGAGGACGGCGAGCTGCGGACGACGTCCCACGACGCGGCCGGACGGGCGGGCGCCGAGGCCCACCGCAGGCTGATGCGGCTGGCGGCCGAGCGCGGGCACTCGGCGGGCAGGGAGGTCCAGCACTAGGGTGGTGAATGTCCGGAACGTGGCATTCAGTACCGAAAGGCGGTCCCGTGTCGGCAGAACTCCCCGGTGAGCGGCTGGCGCAGCTCAAGAGCACCTTCGCCGAGATCGACACCGACGGCGACGGTTTCGTCAGCGAGGCCGAGCTGAAGCGGCACTTCCCCGACCTGCCCGCCGAGGCCCTCGGCGCGCTGAGCCAGGAGGCCGACTCCGACCAGGACGGTCGCTACTCGCTGGAGGAGTTCATCCGCGTCGTCTCCTGACGTCCTACTCCGCCAGCGCGCGCTCCAGGGGCGTGCGGAAGCGGGGCGTGATCCGCACGCCGCCGAGCCAGGAGGCCAGACCGGCGATCTCGGCCTCCACGGCGGCCACGGCGTCGGAGCCCAGGTCGGTGAGCGCCCGCCACACGATCTCGCCGCCGGGCCGCTGTCCCCAGCCGCCGACGACCCGCCCGTCCCACCACACGGTAGGGCCGACGTTGCCGCTGCGGTCGAACAGCTCGGCCCGGTGCTCCTTCGGCAGGTACCAGTCGCGGCCCTGCCAGCCCATCGGCGTCGGGTCCAGGGCGGGCAGCAGCGCCGCCCACGGCTCCGGCTCGGGCGTCTCGTCCAGATCGCCGGGCAGGACGTATCCCGCGCCCTCGTCCAGTTCGACCTCGACCGCGCCGACGGCGGCCAGCGCGGCGCGCACCTCACGCAGCGTCCAGCCGGTCCACCACTTGACGTCGGCCTCCGTGCCGGGGCCGAACGCGGCCAGCCAGCGGCGCACCAGCTCGGCCTGGGCCTGCGGGACCGTGGTCGCGTCCATGGGCGGGGCGACGGCCCACAGGTGCTGCGTGCTCGTCCACGAGCCGGACGGGCGGCCCTGGCGGACGAGCCGGCCCTCCATGCCCATCAGCGTGATCAGCCGCTGCCCGACGCTGTGCACGGCCTCGTACGGCTTGCCCACGGCCACCCGGAACTGCTCGCGCAGCCGCGGCTCCAGCACCCCCAGCCGGGCCGCCGTCGCCGTGCCCTCCGCCGCCAGGACGCGCAGCACCGACGACTCCACGTCGGCCAGCCACGCCTCGTCCCAGCCGCCGGCCGCGGCGAGCTCCTTGACCAGCGCCTTGCGCACCCTCGTGGCGACCGCGAGCGTGGAGGAGTGGTGCACGACGGGCACCAGCGCGGCCGGGACCACGAACACCGTGCGACGCATCCCGTGCATGCGCACCAGCGTGCGGTCCTCGTACAGGGCCCGCTCGACCGGCGCGGTCCCGGGCGCGGTCAGCCGGGCGCCCGCCGACAGGAACACCGTCGCCGGGTCGGTGGCGTGCAGCGCCACCACGGACGCCGTCGCCTCCTCCGGGGTCGCCGCCTTGGCCGCCAGGCTGTGGCGCACGCCCAGCCGGCGCCGCCTCTCCCGCTCAGATATGCGCATCAAACGCCTCCTTACGGGATGTGAGCCTAATTGGAGGATCACACACCTCAGAACCCGCCAGAACGGTTCAGGTTCGTGCTCGCGGCCCATGGGCGGCGGGCGCGGGCGCCTGCTTCACTGAGGGCACCTTCCTTGAGGGCACCCTTCGCTGAGGGCACCTTTCACTGAGGGCGCCTACCCTCGGCCGCCGCCGGCCGGGGGGCTGATGTGATGATGAGTCACGCCTTCCTGCCCGCTCGCACCGGGCAGGAAGGCGTGTCCGGCCATTGTTCAGCATCTTGTGGGAGTTCGTAGTGGTAAAGCAGGTTCTGGTGGCACCCGACAAGTTCAAGGGCTCCCTCACCGCCGCCGAGGTCGCGGCCCGGGTGTCGGCGGGGCTCGGGGTGCCCACGGTCGAGCTGCCGGTCGCCGACGGCGGCGACGGCACCGTCGAGGCGGCCGTGGCCTGCGGGTTCGACCGCGTCACCGTGGAGGTCGCCGGGCCCACCGGCGAACGCGTGAGCGCGGCGTACGCCTGGCGGGCGGCCGGCGGCACGCCGACGGCCGTGGTGGAGCTGGCCGAGGCGTCGGGGCTGCGGCGGCTGTCCGCCGGGCCGGCCCCCTTGACCGCCACCTCCTACGGCACCGGAGAGCTGATCGCCGACGCCCTGCGCAGGGGCGCCCGGCGGATCGTGCTCGGGCTCGGCGGCAGCGCGTCCACCGACGGGGGAGCGGGCATGGTCCAGGCGCTCGGCGCCCGCCTGCTGGACGGCGACGGCGCCGAGCTGCCCGACGGCGGCGCCGCGCTGCGCGGGCTGGCCCGCATCGACCTGTCCGGGTTCGCCGACGTCTCCGGGGTGGAGTTCGTGGTGGCGAGCGACGTGGACAACCCCCTGCTCGGCCCGCACGGGGCCGCCGCCGTCTACGGGCCGCAGAAGGGCGCCGGCCCCGAGGACGTCAAGGTGCTGGAGGCGGGCCTGTCCCGGCTGGCCGCCGTCGCGACGCAGACCCACGGCCTGGTCGGCGCCGTCGAGCACGACGACACCCCGCGCGCCATGGGCGTGGCCGGAGCCCCCGGGGCGGGCGCGGCGGGCGGCGTCGGGTTCGCGGCGCTGGCCTTCCTCCACGCCGAGCTGCGGCCCGGCATCGAGTACCTGCTCGACCTGCTCGGCTTCGGCGCGCTCGTCCAGGACGCGCGGCTGGTGATCACCGGCGAGGGCTCGCTCGACGAGCAGTCCCTGCGCGGCAAGGCGCCGATCGGCGTGGCCCAGGCCGCGGCCAGGGCGGGCGTGCCGGTGGTCGCGGTCTGCGGCCGGCGCACCCTCGGCGACACCGAGCTCAAGGACGCCGGCATCGAGGCCGCCTACGCCCTGACCGACCTGGAGCCCGACCCGGCCCGGTGCATGGCCGAGGCCGGCCCGCTCCTGGAACGCCTGGCCGCCCGGGTGGCCGCCGAGCATCTGGAGGGCAGATGACCGTTCACGACCTCGTCGTCCGCTCCCGCAGGGTGGTCACGCCTGAGGGGGAGCGGGCCGCGGCCGTGGCCGTACGGGGCGAACGCGTCCAGGCCCTGTACGACTACGCCGAGCCCCTCGACGCCGCCGAGGACATCGACCTGCGCGACCTGCCCCTGCTCCCCGGCCTGGTGGACACGCACGTGCACGTCAACGAGCCGGGCCGGACCCATTGGGAGGGCTTCGCCTCGGCCACCAGGGCGGCCGCCGCGGGCGGCGTGACCACGATCGTGGACATGCCGCTCAACTCCCTGCCGCCGACCGTCAGCGTGGAGGCCTTGGAGGCCAAGCTGCGGGCCGCCCGCGGGCAGTGCCACGTGGACGTGGCGTTCTGGGGCGGCGCGGTCCCCGGCAACCTCAAGGAGCTGCGGCCGCTGCACGAGCGCGGCGTCCGGGGCTTCAAATGCTTCATGTCGCCGTCGGGCGTCGAGGAGTTCCCGCCGCTCGCCACGGCCGAGCTGCGGGCGGTGCTGACCGAGGTCGCCGGGTTCGGCGGGCTCGTCGTGGTGCACGCCGAGGACCCCGAGCTGCTGGCCGAGCCGGGCGGGCCGACGTACCGGGAGTTCCTGGAGTCGCGGCCGGGAGCCGCCGAGCGCAGTGCGGTCGCGCGGGTCGTCGCGCTGGCCGCCGAGACCGGCGCGCGCGTGCACATCCTGCACGTCTCCAGCGCCGAATGTCTCGACGTGCTGGCGCGGGCCCAGGCCGACGGGGTGGCGGTCACGGCCGAGACCTGCCCCCACTACCTGACGCTGGAGGCCGAGCAGGTGCCCGAGGGGCGCACGGCGTACAAGTGCTGCCCGCCCATCCGCTCGCGAGCCAACCGCGAGCTGCTGTGGGACGGCCTGGCCAGCGGCGTGCTGAGCAGCGTCGTCTCCGACCACTCGCCCTCGCCCGCCGACCTGAAGGTGCCCGACTTCGCCGCCGCCTGGGGCGGCGTCGCCTCCCTCCAGCTCGGCCTGTCCGCGGTCTGGACGGAGGCCGCCCGGCGCGGCCACACCCTCGCCGACGTCGTCCGCTGGATGTCGGCCGCGCCCGCCGAGACGGCCCGGCTCCCCGGCAAGGGCGCGATCCGCCCCGGCGGCGACGCCGACCTGGTCGCCTTCGACCCCGACGCCGACAACCCGGTGGACGCCGCCCGCCTGCACCACCGCAACCCCGTCACCCCCTACCACGGCCGCGTGCTCAAGGGCGCGGTGCTGACCACCTGGCTGCGCGGCCGTCCCGTGGACGGCGAGCCGCACGGCCGCCTCATCCTCGGGGAGCAGTAGATGCCCGGCTTCACCGCCCTGCCCGACCTGGCCCTGCGCACCCTCGGCGGCGCGGTCGTGGCGGCCAGCGACGAGTCCTTCGCCGAGAAGGAGAGCCTGATCAGGCCGGGCCGCCCCGGCTTCCGCGCCGAGACGTTCGGCAACAAGGGGCAGGTCTACGACGGCTGGGAGACCCGCCGCCGCCGCACCCCCGGCCACGACTGGGCGCTGGTGCGGCTGGGCCTGCCGGGCGCGATCCGCGGCGTGGTGATCGACACGGCCTGGTTCAAGGGCAATTATCCGCCGTACGCCTCGGTCGAGGCCGCCGCCGTGCCCGGCCATCCCTCGCCCGCCGAGCTGGCCGCCGCCGACTGGACGGAGATCGTCCCGAGGACGGCGCTCAAGGGCGACGCCGAGCACCACGCCGAGGTCACCGGCGACGACACCCGCTACACCCACGTACGCCTGAACATCTACCCCGACGGCGGCATCGCCCGCCTGCGCGTGCACGGCGAGGTACGCCCCGACCTGTCCGTCTACGAGGGGCTGAGCCTCGACCTGGCCGCCCTCCAGAACGGCGGCCTGGTCACCGCCTGCTCCGACGAGTTCTACTCCGCGCCGAACAACGTCATCGCCCCCGGCCTGGCCCGCCACCAGGCGGAGGGCTGGGAGACCGCGCGCCGCCGCGGCCCGGGCAACGACTGGCTGCTCATCCGCCTGGCCGGGCCGGGGCTGGTGCGCCTGGCCGAGATCGACACCACGAACCTGATCTTCAACGCCCCCGGCCACGTCGCGCTCACCGGGCTGTCCGGCGGGCGCGAGGTCACGCTGCTGCCGAAGACCCGGTTGCAGCCCGACACGCCCCACCGCTTCCGGCTCGGCCACCCGGAACCGATCACCCACGTACGGGTCGACATCTACCCCGACGGCGGGCTGGCCAGGGTGCGCCTGCACGGGCACCTGGCCTGACCCGGCGCACTACTGCCAGAGGAAGACTGTCGCGCCGGGCGGCCGCTCACTGTTCGGTAACGGCCGCTGGTACTGCACGACGCCGCCGTTGGCCAGCCGCTGGACCCGTACGTGGAAGCCCAGCGACTCCAGCTCCGACTTGGCGTCCTTGACGTTCTTGCCGATGACCGCGGGCACCAGACGGAACTCCTGGTCGTCGCGGGCCTCGTTGTCGCCCTTGAACCAGTCCCAGAAGTCGGTCTGGCAGCGCGCCACCGTGATCATCGCGGGGGTGCCCTTGTCGACCTCGGACTTGGCCTTCGGCGCCTGGGCGATGACCGTGCACGGCTCGGCGTCGTCGTCGACCTCGTTGACCTGCACCGCGAAGCCCTGGCCGCCGAGGTAGGCGGCGGCCTCGTCCTTCGGCATGCCGGTCACGTCGGGCATCACCATGCCGGCGCTCACGAAGATGCCGACCTTCGCGCCCTCCTTGACCTTCTCGCCGGCCTCGGGAGAGCTGCGGATCACCTTGTTCCGCTCGACCTCGCCGTTGGGCAGGCGCTTGACGCTGCCCACGGTGAGCCCGGCCTCGGCGATCTTGACGCGGGCCTCGTCGCTGGTCAGGCCCCTGACGCTGGGGACGATCACCCGCTTGGGGCCGAGCGAGGGCACCAGCGTGATCGTGCTGCCGCTCTCCACCTCGGTCTTGCCCTCGGGGTCGGTACGCAGCACCAGCCCCTCGGCGGTGTCCTCGTTGTACTCGCCGGCGACCTTCTTGACCTTGAAGCCCTTGCTCGTGGCGGCGCGCTCGGCGACCACCACGCTCTGGCCGACGAGGTCGGGCACCTGCACGTATTGGGTCTGGGAGAAGTACCAGCCGGTCACCGCCACCGCGACGACCATGACCGCGGCGAGCAGGACCAGGAACCAGTTGGGCCTGAACGAACGCCTGGACGGCGGCGGCGACACCGGCGGCGTCACCTCGGCGCGCGGCTGGATCAGCGTGTGCGCCGGCGCGGCCAGCGGCATCGACGGGGCGCCCGCGCCGCTCGGCCGCGGCGGCATCGACTGGTTGAACACGGCCGTCATGGCCGGCGGGGTGCTCAGCCTGGGCAGCATCCGGTGGGCGTCGACCGCCTCGACCAGCATCGCCGTGGCGTCGGCCGGGCGGTCGTGGGGCTCGCGGGCCGTGGCGTGCCCGACCAGCGTGTCGATCAGCGGCGGCACCTCGGGCACCAGCGACGACGGCGGCGGCACCGTGTCGTGCACGTGCCGGTAGGCCACCGACATCGGCGTCTCGCCGTCGTAGGGCTGCTGCCCGGTCACCAGCTCGAACAGCATGATGCCGGCGGCGTAGACGTCGCTGCGCACGTCGGCGCCGCCGGTGGTGACCTGCTCGGGCGACATGTAGCCGATCGTGCCGATCATCACGCCGGTACGGGTCTGGTTGGTCGCCTCGATCGCCCTGGCCAGCCCGAAGTCGACGACCTTGACCCGGCCGTCGTCGGTCATCAGCACGTTCTCGGGCTTCACGTCGCGGTGGACCATCCCGGCCTGGTGGGCCGCGCCCAGGGCGGCCAGCACCGGGATCATGATCTCCAGCGCCTCGCGGGCGGGCAGCCTGCCGCGCTCGCGCAGGATGTCGCGCAGCGTGCGGCCCGGCACGTACTCCATCGACAGGTAGACGACGTCGGTGTCGGTGCCCTGGTCGAAGACGTGCACCACGTTGGGGTGGGACAGGCTGGCCACCGACTTGGCCTCGCCGATGAACCTGCGGACGAAGGCCGGGTCCTCGGCGAGCGAGCGGTGCATGACCTTCAACGCGACAGTGCGATCCAGCCGGACGTCGAGCGCCAGGTAGACGGTCGCCATACCGCCCCGGGCGATCCGGCTCTCGATGCGGTAACGCCCATCGAGGAGCCGCCCGACCAGGGGGTCCGCAGTCGTCTTATCCACCACCCCCCTGAGTTTACGGGCGTTTTGCCACCGGCAGGGCCCACGCGCCCGAAACCGATGCGGAGACGTTCCCGCGAGAGCGGCCCCGACCGGCGGAAGGGCCGGCGCGAGCCGGTCCCTCCGGCGGTCTCGGAGGGGGATCTCCAGGGGATCACCAGGTCGTCTCCGGGGCCGTCTCCCGCGGGCGTCTCCGGGCCGTCTCCCGGGGTGTCTCCGGGCCGTCTCCCGGGGCTCCCGGGGCGTCTCTGGGGCGCCTTTAGGGGGTCGTCGGTGAGGACGCCTCGGCGTAGCGCCGGCGCGGGATCCGGCCCGCCTGCCGCGCCTGGCGTCCGGCCGTCACGGCCGCCCTCATCGCCGAGGCCATGAGCTCGGGCCGCTGCGCCCGGGTGACCGCCGTGGCCAGCAGCACCGCGTCGCAGCCCAGCTCCATGGCCAGGGCGGCGTCGCTGGCCGTGCCGATGCCGGCGTCGAGGATCACCGGCACCCCGGCGGACTCCACGATGAGCTCGATGTTGTGCGGGTTCCTGATCCCGAGCCCCGAGCCGATCGGCGCGCCCAAGGGCATCACCGCCGCGCAGCCGGCCTGCTCCAGCCGCCGCGCCAGCGCCGGGTCGTCGCCGATGTACGGCAGCACCACGAACCCGTCGGCCACCAGCCGCTCGGCCGCGTCGAACGTCTCGATCGGGTCGGGCAGCAGCGTGCGCTCGTCGGCGATGACCTCAAGCTTGACCCAGTTCGTCCCCAGGGCCTCGCGGGCCAGCCGGGCCGTCAGCACGGCCTCGCCCGCGGTGAAGCAGCCCGCGGTGTTCGGCAGCACCTTGATGTCGCGGCGGCGCAGCACGTCGAGGACCGAGCCGCGGGCGCCGGGGTCGAGCCGCCGCATGGCCACCGTGGTCAGCTCGGTGCCCGAGGCGACCAGGGCCTGGTCGAGCACCTCCAGGGAGGGCGCGCCGCCGGTGCCCATGATGAGCCGGGAGGCGAACTTCTCCCCGGCGATGATCAGCTCATCCACCCTGCACCGCCGTCAGCACCTCGACGCGGTCGCGGTCGCCGAGCGCCGTCGTCTCCCACGAGCTCCGCGTCACCACCTCGTCGTTCACGGCCACGGCCACGCCGGTGGTGGCGGTGGTCAGCGTCCGTACGGCCTGGGCCACGGTGGTGCCGTCGGCCACCTCGTGCGCGGCGCCGTTGATCGTCACAATCATGAAATATCCCGAAATCTCGCGGGCGAGCACAGCGCGGCCAGCTCGCCCTCCTCACCCGTCAGAATCCCCGCGCCCGTCGAAACCCCCGCCACCCGAGCCGCTGCCTGAGCCGCCGCTTGGGCCGCCGGCTGCGTGCCTGTCTGCACCGCCGCCGGGGCCCCGGCCTGTGTGCCTGTCTGGGCCGTTGCCGGGGCCGCCGCCGGGGACGCCGTCGTCGTGGACGGTGTCAGCACCGCCGACGCGACCAGGGCCGCCGTCAGGGGAGCCAGCAGCACCCCGCCCCGATGGTGGCCGGTCGCCAGCACCAGCCCCGGGACCTCGCCCGCCCCGATGATCGGCAGGTTGTCGGGGGTGCCCGGACGCAGCCCGGCGACCACGTCGGCGACCTCCAGCTCGGTGACGCCCGGCACCAGCTCCCTGGCGTCGCGCAGCAGCTCGTAGAGCCCGCCCGCGGTCACCCGCGTGTCGAACCCCAGCTCCTCCTGGGTCGCCCCGAGCACCAGCTCGCCGTCGCCCCTGGGGACGAGGTAGACGGGCGCGCCGTGCACCATCCCGCGTACGCACCGGCCGAGCAGCGGCTGCGGCGAGCGCAACCGCATGATCTGCCCCTTGACCGGCCGGACGGGCACGTCGGCCAGCTCCCCGCTCCACGCCCCGGCGGCCAGCACCACCCGCTCGGCCGCGATCTCCAGCACCGCCGGCTCAGGCTGACCGGGCACGGCCTCAAGCCGCACCCCCCTCACAGCACCTGCCACAGCACCTGTCACGGCTCCCGCCACAGGTCCTGCCGCACCGCCTGCCCCAGCACCGATCCCAGCGCCGGTCACAGAGCTGATCCCAGCACCGGTCAGAGCGCCGGTGCCAGAGCTGGTCCCAGCGCCGGTCGCGGCGCCTGGAGCGGCGTCGCCGTCGCGCAGCAGGCCGGTCACCCGCGCCCGCACGACGGGCACGCCCAGCCGGTCGAGCGCGGCCAGCAGCGCCGCCGTGACCCGGCGCGGATCGACCCAGGCGTCACCGGGGGCCAGCAGCCCGCCGCGCACCGAAGGGGCCAGCATGGGCTCCAGACGCCGGCACTCGCGCCCGGTCAGCCGCTCGACCCGCAGCCCCAGCTTGTCCATGAACGCCGCCAGGTCGTCGAGCGCCGCGAGGTCGTCGGCCCCGAAGGCGACGTCGAGCGTGCCGTCGGCGCGCAGGTCGAGCGCACGGCCAGCGGCCCCCTCCGGCCCGATCACCCCGAACGCGCCCCCGAACGCCTCCCCGGCCCTCGCCCCGGCCCCGCCACCGGAACCGCCGCTCGGGCCCGCGCCGAGACCTGGCCCGAGGCCCGCGTCGAAGCCTGCATCGAAACCCGCATCGAGGCCCACGCCGAGGTCCGCGTCGGCGGCCAGTTCGGCGGCGAAGGACGGCCATCGGCTCAGCGAGGCGGCCCCCAGCCGCAGCAAAGGCTCCTCGGTGTAGGCGACCTCGCTGACGGGCGCCAGCATCCCGGCCGCCGCGTAGGACGCCCCGCGCCCCGGAGCCGGATCGACCACCGTGACGGGCAGCCCCTCGCGGGCCAGCCGCCAGGCGATCGACAACCCGACGACCCCGCCGCCCACGATCACATTCATCCGCGCTCCCTTCGCCGGCATGATCCGGATCAGGTGTCTTGCGGTCGAAGGCCCGCTCAAGCCTTCCTCTCAGCCCGGTGACGGCCGGACTCCCGCGCGTCTTGCGCCTCCAGCCTACGGCCTCGGCGCGACGTGCCGGCACCGCCCCCGTTATGGTCATGAACGTGAACCATGTCGTAGTGGTGGGAGCGGGCCTGGCCGGGCTGCGCAGCGCGGAGGCGCTGCGCGGGCGCGGCTTCACCGGACGGATCACGCTGATCGGCCAGGAGCGCCATCGGCCCTACGACCGTCCGCCGTTGTCCAAGGCCGTGCTGTCCGGCGCGGCCGACTCCAGCTTCCTGGAGGCCGACCTCGACGCGCTGGAGGTCGACTTCTGGCCAGGCGTCACCGCCAAGGCCCTGCGCGAGGGCGTCGTGGAGACGACCGAGGGCGAGCTCGGCTACGACGGCCTCGTGATCGCCACCGGCACCGAGCCGATCACCGTGCCCGGCGACGGCCCCCAGCACGTCCTGCGCACCCTCGACGACGCCCACGAGCTGCGCGCCGGGCTCGTGGCCGGAGCCCATGTGGCGATCATCGGCGCCGGCTGGATCGGCGCCGAGGTCGCCACCGCCGCCCGCAAGGCCGGTTGCTCGGTGACCGTGATCGAGGCCGGCCCCGCCCCGCTGGCCAACGCCGTGGGCCCGGAGATCGGCGCCCGCACGCGACACTGGTACGACGGCATCGACCTGCGCCTGAACACCATGGTCGACGAGGTGGACGAGGGCGGCGTGCGGCTGGTGGGGGGCGAGTTCGTCCAGGCGCACGTGGTCGTCACGGGCATCGGCGTGCGCCCGGCCGTCGAGTGGCTGGCCGGCTCCGACATCGACCTGCACAACGGCGTCGTCACCGACGAGCACCTGCGCACGTCCATGCCGAACGTGGTCGCCGCCGGCGACTGCGCGGCCTGGTGGTCGCGCCGCTACGGCGTCCGGCTGCGCGTCGAGCACTGGGACACCGCGCTCGGCTCGCCCGAGGTCGCCGCCGCGACCCTGCTGGGGGAGGAGGCCGTCTACGACCCGGCCCCCTACTTCTGGTCCGAGCAGTTCGGCCACATGGTCCAGTACATCGGCCACCACCCCTCCGGCGACCGCCTGCTCTACCGGGGCGAGCCCGAGGGCAAGTGGTCGGCCGTGTGGCTGACGTCCGGCGACACCCTCGCCGCCGTGCTCGCCGTCGACCGGCCCCGGGACTACGTGCAGGGCCGTAGGATCATCGAAGGCGGGCATCGCCTCGACACAGAACGCCTGGTAGATCCAGAGGTCCCCCTACGGGATTGTGTTGTTTGAGCAAGGACGGCATGTGGTAGTTGTGGTTTCGTGACGCTTTCTGTTGCACAGATCGACCGGGAGACCGACCAGCTCGTCGACGAGTGGCTCACTCTCCCCGAAGTGGCCTCACGCCTCGACCTCTCGATCGGGCGGGCCAAGCAACTCCTCAAGGACCACAAGCTGCTCGGCGTGCGCCGTGGCGGCGGCGGGCCACAGGTTCCCGCGGTGTTCCTCGACGGGAAGGACGTGATGAAGGGCCTGCCCGGCACACTGACCGTGTTGCAGGACGCCGGCTACGACGACATCGAGTCGCTGCGCTGGCTCTTCACCCCAGACGAGTCCCTGCCGGGGTCGCCCATCGAGGCGATCAAGGCCGGCCGTCACACGGAGGTCAAGCGGCGTGCCCAGGCCCTCGCTTTCTGAGGCCCGCCTCTATCTCTGCACCGACGGCCGCCGCGACCGCGGCGACCTGGCAGAGTTCCTCGACTCGGTGCTGGCCGGCGGCGTGGACATCATCCAGCTGCGGGAGAAGGGCCTGGAGGCACGCGAAGAACTCGCGCTCCTGGAAGTCTTCCGTGACGCCTGCGACCGGCACGGCAAGCTGCTGGCCGTCAACGACCGGGCGGACATCGCCTTCGCCGCCCGGCCCGACGTGCTCCACCTGGGGCAGGACGACCTTCCCGTGACGGTCGCGCGAGAGATGCTCGGCGACGACATCGTCATCGGCCGGTCCACCCACTCCGTCGCCGAGGCGTCCGCCGCGGCCGTGGAGGAGGGCGTCGACTACTTCTGCTGCGGCCCGATCTGGCCCACGCCGACCAAGCCGGGCCGGCACGCGCCCGGCCCGGCGCTGCTGCGGCACGCGGCCTCACTGGGACCGGCCCCGGGGGCGGCCGCGCCGCGGCCGTGGTTCGGGATCGGCGGCATCGACCTCACCAACCTCGACGAGGTCATGTCGTACGGCGTGAGCCGCGTGGTGGTCGTACGCGCGATCACCGACGCGGAGGACCCGGGGGCGGCGGCGGCCGAGTTCGCCAAACGCCTGACCCCCTGACCCCTTGCCCCTTTGACCCTGACACTGACCCTCTGACACTGCCCCCTGACACGACCGGGCGCCCGTCCACGACGGGCGCCCGCACTCCGCGGCGAGGCCGCCTGCCGAAGCGGGCCGCTCAGGCCGGCCGCCGGTACCGGGGGCCCGGGGTCAGGTCCTGCGGGACGTCGCGGCGATGGCCAGCTCGGTCAGCGCCGTGCGCGACCCGGCGGTGACCGGCGCCTCGTCGAGCGCGGCCAGCGCGTCCGCGAGATAGCCGGCGATCAGGTCCTCGCACTCCCGCAGCGCGCCGCTGTCCGTGATGATCTCGCGCAGCGCGCTCACCCCGTCCTCGTCGAGCGCGGGGTCGCCGAGCAGCCTGCGCACCGTCGCGGCCGCCTCCGGGGCCGCCCCGGCCAGCGTGCGGGCCACCAGCATCGTGCGCTTGCCCTCGCGCAGGTCGTCGCCGGCCGGCTTGCCGGTCTGGGCCGGGTCGCCGAAGACGCCGAGGATGTCGTCCCTGAGCTGGAAGGCGATGCCGACGCGGCGGCCGTAGCCGGTGCACAGCTCGTCCATCCACGGCTCCAGCGCGCCGGCCGCGAGCACCAGGCCGAGCCTGAGCGGCTGCTCCACCGAGTACTTGCCGCTCTTGAACAGCGCCACCCGCAGCGCCGACTCGAAGGTGTTCTCGCCGTGGGCCTGCTCCAGCAGGTCGAGGTACTGGCCGCACATCAGCTCGGTGCGCATGTGGTCGTGGACGGGCTGGGCGGCGGCCAGCGACGCCGGCGGCAGGCCGCTGGTGCGCCACATCTCGCCCGACCACACCAGCAGCAGGTTGCCCAGCAGGATGGCGGCCCCCTCGCCGAACTGCTCGGCCGAGCCGTGCCAGCCCTCCTTCTCGTGCAGGGACTGGAAACGGCGGTGGGCGGCCGGCATGCCCCTGCGCAGGTCGCTCTTGTCCATCACGTCGTCGTGCACGAGCGCGCTGGCCTGCAACAGCTCCAGCGACGCGGCGGCGGTGAAGATCTCGGGCACGTCGGTGCCGCCCGCGCCGCGCCAGCCCCAGTAGCAGAACGCGGGACGCAGGCGCTTGCCGCCGGCCAGCAGGTCGCCCGCGGCGGCGCGCAGCGGTTCGAGCTCGGCGTCGCCCGAGGCGGGCAGCTGCCGTTCGACGAACTCCCCGAGGGCGCGCTCCACCTGGGTGCGCAGGGCGTCCATGCTCGCGGCGTCAGTGGTCATGCCTTGAGACTAGTGGGCGCGGACTCGGGGTCGGGTCCCCGGTCTAGGGGCGGCCGACCGGGACACCGGCCTGTACGCTTGGGACATGGCGCTTGGTCGACCCTCCATCCTGCCCGATCGTGTCCCCACCGTCCGCGAGCTGCTCGCCACCGGTGGCCGGTCGTTCTCCTTCGAGTTCTTCCCGCCGAAGACCGACGAGGGCGAGCGGC
The DNA here is from genome assembly GCF_053601695.1 of Nonomuraea sp. NPDC004702. NCBI lineage: Bacteria > Bacillati > Actinomycetota > Actinomycetes > Streptosporangiales > Streptosporangiaceae > Nonomuraea > Nonomuraea sp. NPDC004702. The sequence continues at coordinate 50,835 of NZ_JBSGCE010000012.1, read as the reverse complement.
AGCTGTGGAAGGCGATCAGGGAGCTGGAGTCCCTGCGCCCCACGTTCGTGTCGGTGACCTACGGGGCCGGCGGCTCGACCCGCGACCGCACGGTCGACATCGTCGAGCGCCTGGCCCACGACACCACGCTCACCCCTGTGGCGCACTTCACGGCGGTCAACCACTCGCTGCGCGAGCTGCGCCACCTGGTCGGCCGCTTCGCCGACGCGGGGGTGCGCAACATCCTGGCCGTGCGCGGCGACCCGCCCGGCGACCCGACCGCCGAGTGGGTGCGGCATCCCGAGGGCGTGCTCTACGCCGAGGAGCTGGTGCGGCTCATCCGGCAGGCGGGCGAGTTCTGCGTGGGGGTGGCGGCGTTCCCGTACAAGCATCCGCGCTCGCCGTCGATCGAGTCCGACACCGAGTACTTCGTGCGCAAGTGCCGCGCGGGGGCCGACTACGCGATCACCCAGATGTTCTTCCAGGCCGACGACTACCTGCGGCTGCGCGACCGGGTGGCGGCCCAGGGCTGTGACACGCCGATCATCCCGTGCATCATGCCGGTCACGCAGATGAGCACCATCGCGCGGTCGGAGCAGCTGTCGGGGGCGCCGTTCCCGGCCGAGGTGGCGGCCCGCTTCGAGGCGGTCGCCGACGATCCGGCCGCGGTGCGGGCGCTCGGCATCGAGCACGGCGCGGAGCTGTGCCAGCGGCTGCTCGACGAGGGCGCGCCCGGCATCCACTTCATCACATTCAACCGGTCCAGCGCCTCGCGCGAGGTGTTCCAGCGCCTGACGCCGGTCGCCGCCACCGCCTGACCCGCCGTCCCGACCCCACCCGGAGCGGATGCCCGTCACCCGCCCGCAGGGGGACCGGGCGGGTGACGGGCAGGGGGTGGTATCCAGTCGGTAACGTGTCCGTCACTTTCTGTCATGAAGATGCCCTTGGGCATGACCTGGCAAACCCTGCGAGTACGGGCTTTACCTGCGGTGATGTGCGACGTCCTCAGTCGAGGGGGAGTGGGCGGCCGACGATCGCGTACTCCTCGTGGCCGCCGGGGAAGACGAAGCGGGTCAGCAGGTCGGCGAAGCCCATGCTGGCGTAGAGGTGGCGGGCGGCCGTGGGGCGGTCGTGCGTGGACAACACGGCCGAGCGCTCGGCGCGGCCGGCGCACAGAGTCCGGATCATGGCCCGGCCGATGCCCTTGCCCTGATGGTCGGGGTGCACGTGGATCTCGGCCAGCTCGAACGCGTGGCCCATCCAGGCGTGCGCCGCCTCCTCGCCCGCCTCGTCGGCCAGCGCCCTGCTCACCACGTCGTGCCACCACTGGCCGGTCGCGCCGCGGAAGCCGTACGCGAAGCCGACGATCCGGGGGCGCGCCACACCGGTCGGGTCACGCAACTCTGCGAAATAGCACTGGAAATGGGGATATGTGCCGTGGTTACGCATGATGGTCTTGCGGCCGGCGATCTGCTCGGGGGGCGGGTTCATCGCCGCCGTGTAGATGTCGATCACCGTGTCCAGGCGTTCGGTGAACTCGGCCGGGCCCGCCCCGCGAAACTCGATCACTCGTCGCACATTACTCGACGTCGACCGGAGTGCCTCCGGTGATCGCCACCAACTCCTCGAACGTCGTCGGGAACACCGTCAGCGGGTGGCCGCCGGCCGCCCACACCACCTCGTGCTTGCTCAGCCAGTTGTCCACCAGGGTGCGGACGGGGGCCGGATGGCCGACCGGGGCCACCCCGCCGATCGGCTGACCGGTCGCCGCCCTGACGAACTCCGGCGTGGCCCGCCGCACCTCGGCGACGCCGGCCGTACGGGCGATGAGCTCGACGTCCACCCGGTGGGCGCCGCTGGTCAGGACCAGCAGGGGCGCGCCGTCGGCGTCGAAGATCAGGCTGTTGGCGATCGCCCCCACCTCGCAGCCGAGCTGGGCGGCCGCGGTCGCCGCGGTCGGGGCCTTCTCGGGCAGGACGACGATCTCTCCGGTGGCGCCCGCCGCGCGCAGGGCGGCCTCCACGACGACGGCGTTCGCCGGCAACTTCTCGGACATGAGGACACTCTAAACAGGTTGACCGGCTTCTTACCTGTTCATGGTGGGTGGTGTAGGGTCCATCGATCCGGATAGTTCGTGATATGAGAGGTGGTACCGGTGGGGGCTCGACGGCTGCCCGGAGTGGCTGCTCTGCTGACGGCTGGGGCCGTCGTACTCACGGGCTGCGGCGCGCAGGCGGACTTGTCAGCTGCGACGACCGTCACCGGCGTGTCCGGCACGCCAGGCGCGGCGGGGGCCAAGGCAGGCCCGGCGAAGGCGCCCGTCACCGCGACCGTCACCGCGCCCGTCACGGCGCCGCGCAAGACGCTGAAGCTGGGCGCGAAGGGCACGTCCGTCACCTGGCTGCAGCGGCGCCTGGCGGCTCTGGGCTACCTGCCCGGCAAGGCCGACGGCCGTTACGGCGGCACCACCCTCGCCGCCGTCTGGGCCTTCCAGAAGGTCAACGGCATCACGCCGACCAGCACGATCGCCCGCAGGACGTGGGAGGCGCTGGAGCAGCCGAAGACCCCGAAGGTGCTGGTGGGCAACGGGAAGCCGACCCGCGCCGAGGTCAACCTGACCAAGCAGATCATGGTCCTGTACGTCGACGGCCAGGTGCGGCTCATCACCCACGTCTCCTCCGGCAGCGGCGTCCCGTACTGCGAGACGACCACCTGGCAGGGCAAGGAGCAGCGCTTCTGCGGCTCGGCCCGCACGCCGACCGGCGACTTCCGCACGACGTGGCGGGCGAGCGGCTGGCACAAGTCCTACCTGGGGCAGCTCTACAACCCGATCTTCTTCAATGGCGGCATCGCCTTCCACGGCGCGCTGTCGGTGCCGCTCTCCCCGGCCTCGCACGGCTGCGTGCGCATGCCGATGAACGTCGCCGAGGTGCTGCCCGGCCTGCTCGGCAAGGGCGTGCCGGTGCATGTGAGAGGCGCGTTCAGGCGCGCGTAACGTCCGCATAACCGGATCCGGTGACGGCCGGGTTATCCGCCTCTTGCTGGACTTCCCCCGATTTGAGGGGGAATTCCATGACGACGTCGTTCGCAGCTCGTGTTCCGGCTCCTGCCCCGTACGTGCGGCGCGGGAGCCGGTCGCGTTCGTGGTGGTTGCTGGCGATCGGGTGGGTGGCGCAGGTCGCGCTGCGGCTGTGGTTGTTCCGGCAGCACGCCGGGCCCGTGGCCAACCCGGACGAGACCGGATACCTGATCGCCGCCCGGTGGCTGGCCGGCGGGCCCGGGGCGGATCTGACCGGCTTCACCTTCTACCAGGGCGGCTACCCGCTGCTGCTGACGCCGGTGTTCTGGTTCACGCAGGATCCGGTGGTGGCCTACCGGCTGGTCGTGGCGGTGGGGTCGATGGTGGCGGCGGGGGCGTTCCCGCTGGCGTACCTGCTGCTGCGGCGGCTGGGGACGGGGCCGCGGGCGGCGATGGCGGCGGCGTTCGCGGGCGGGTTGTCGCCGTCGCTGCTGCTGTTCTCGGGGCTGGCGCTGGCCGACGCGGTCCTGCCCACCCTCGTCCTGGCCTGGCTGGTCGCGCTGCACGACCTCCTGGCCAGGGGGTCGGTCAGGGCGGGGGTGCTGGCGGGCGGCCTGGCGGGGTACGCGATGGCGGTGCACCTGCGCGGCACCGTCGTCCTGGCGGTGACCCTGCTGGCGATGGCGGGGATGCTCATCGCGGGCCACGGAGGCCTGGCGGGGAGGTTCTTCGCGCGCCGCCGCAACGTGGCGGCCGGGACGGCGACGGCGGGGCTGTCCATCACGCGCCGCAGGGGCGCGGCGGCCGGGCTGGTGGCCGCCGTGGTGGCGGGGGGAGCGGCGACGGCGCTCAACCGGGTGTTGTCCGCGGCGCTGTACCCGGGCGGGGCGCGTGACCTGTCCGGCCTCCTGGCCGAGCGGGTGAGCGGGCTCGACGGGCAGGCGTGGGCGCTGGCGGGGGCGGCCGGGCAGCTCTGGTACCTGATCGCCGGGACCTGGGGGCTGGCCGGGGTCGGGCTCGCGGGCGCCGTGGCCGTCGTGGCCAGGCGGTCGGCGCCGGGTCCGCGGCGCGTGCTCGCGGCCGTCCTGCTGGCCACGACCCTGGGCATCGCCTACGCCTCCTCGGCCGCGCTCCCCGACGAGCACCGGATCGGCAACTACGCCTACGGCCGTTACCTGGCCTGCGTGGCGCTCGCCTGGACCCTGGCCGGGCTGCTCGTGCTGGCCAGGGCCGGCCGCGGGGCCGTCGTGCGGCACGCGCTCGCGGCGGCCGGGCTGCTCGCGGCGACCGGCGGCGTGGTGGTCCGGTACGCCGGGGACCGGCTCCAGCGGTACGCGTTCATCGCCTTCGACTTCCCCGAGGTGATCTTCCTCAGCCAGGTGCGGGACTCCTTCGACCTGGTCGCCACCTCCCTCGCGGCGCTCGTCCTGCTGGCGGGCCTGGTGGCAGCGGCGCTGCTGACCGCCCGCCGGGGGTGGCCGGCGGTCCTGGCCGTGCTGGCGGCGGTCAACCTGGTCTTCGCCGCCGACCTGGCGCCGAAGTCCGCGCCCGCCGCCGGGCCCGACTGGCTGCCCGTGCTCACGGGCCCAGGACGGGTGGCCGTGGACCGGAGGGTGGTGTGGAGCATCCGGGCCGTCCTGGCCTACCGCGTCTCCTGGACCGAGGCCGAGCTCTACGACGGCACGCCGCCGGCCGGCGTCTGCACCGCCGTCGTCCCGCCCGGCTCGGGGCCGGCGCCCGCGGGGTGGGCCGCGACCGGCGCGGGCGGCACCCGCCAGGGCTGGACCACCTGGGTCAGCGACCGCTGCCCCGGCGGGTCAGCGCGGTGACGCCGTCCGGGCCGCGGTGTACGCGCGGACCATGCCGACGGCCTGGGCCAGGGCCGCCGCCAGCAGGAGCAGGGCCGAGAACCACTGGTACGGCGGGAGCGCGTCGGCGAAGGTTTGATGGTCGTAGAATCCGGCCAGCCGCGGCACGGGGTTGTAGACGGCCGCCGCGAGCCCGAGCGTGTACGGCAGGATGAGCACGCCCGACAACACCAGCAGCGCGCCGCGACCCCGGGCCGCGCGACGCAGCAGCAGGCCCACCACGGCGATCCCCGCGGCCGCGACGCCCGCCACCAGCGCGATGCCCCTGACGATCCACCACAGGTCCGAGCCCAGCGACGTCAGGCCGCCGGAGGTCATCGGGTCCGCCGGGTCGGGGCCCCGCGCCGCCGACGCTGTGCGCAGGGCCGCGTAGTTGACGGCCGCGTACGCCGCCGCCAGGACCGGCCCCGACAGCAGCAGGATGAGAGTGCCCGTCCGTCCTCGCACCGATCCCCCTCACACGGCCGTGCCCGTCCGGCCGGTTCGTCCGCTGTCCGCCGCCCGCGCGGACAGCCTGTCAGACACGCGCTGTCACCCGCCACCCGCGGCCGCGCGGGCAGGGTGGTCAGCGGGGGAGGCCGTGGAGGGCGATGTCGGCGGCCCGGCGGGCGGCGTCGCGGGCCTGCTCCACCGGGAGGCCGTCGTTGAGCGTGGTCATCACGGCCAGCTTCACCGCGCCGATCAGCGACCCCACGGCGGCCGCCGCCTCGACCCGGTCGAGCCGGCCGGGATAGGCCGCCGACAGCGCGTCCGCCAGCCGGAGCTGGCTGTCGAACAGCAGGTGCAGCGCCCGCGCCTGGAGGGGCGGCTCGCGCATGATGAGCTCCAGGCGCAGCGCCGTCTGCTCCGACCAGGTGGCCTGGCCGTCGTCCGACGTCGAGAGCGCGTCCTCGATGAAGGCGCGCAGCAGGTCGGCGGGCGTCTGGCCGGGAGCGGGCGCGGACAGGAACGCCAGCGCGCGCTCGATCTGGTGCTCGGAGTCGTAGAAGAGCACGTCCTCCTTGCTGGCGAAGTAGCTGAAGAAGGTGCGCGTGGAGACCTCGGCGGCGGCGGCGATCTCCGCCAGCGTGGTCTCCTCGTAGCCCTTCTCGCCGAACAGCCGGAGCGCGCCCTCGATCAGCGCCCGGCGCGTGCGCTGCTTCTTGCGCTCCCGCAGTCCTATCATGACGGAACTCTACACCGATATACGAATTTCATGCATTGAAGTTTTGCATCGATTGAGGTTTTCTAGGGAGTGAGCTCGGAAAGGAGCCAGCATGTCCGACCTGACCTTTCCCATCACCCGCCGGGGGCCGTTCGATCCGCCCGAGGAAGCCACGGCCCTGCGACAACAGGGCGCCATGCACCGCCTGACCTTCGCCGACGGCCACCTCGGCTGGCTGGTCACCGGCTACTCGGCCGCCCGCGCGATCCTGGCCGACCCCCGCTTCAGCAACCGTCCGGAGCGGCTGCACCCCGTCGTGCCCACCCGGGTGCAGCTCCAGCAGCAGCTGCCGCCCGGGTTCTTCCTGCGCATGGACGCGCCCGAGCACACGCGCTACCGCAAGCTGCTCATGGGACAGTTCACCGTCCGGCGGATGAAGGCGCTGGAACCCAGGATCGAGGAGATCACCCACTCCTGCCTCGACGCCATGCAGGCCGCCGGGCCGCCCGCCGACCTGGTGCAGTCCTTCGCGCTGCCGATCCCGTCGCTGGTGATCTGCGAGCTGCTCGGGGTGCCGTACGAGGACCGTGCGGTGTTCCAGGAGGAGACCAAGATCCTGGTCAACCTGGAGACCAAGGCCGACGACGCCCTGGCCGCGTTCGCCAGGATCGGGGCGTACCTGTCGGAGCTGATCGGCCGCAAGCGGGCCGAGCCGGCCGACGACCTGCTCAGCGGGCTCGTCGGGGAGCTGAACCACGAGGAGCTGACCGGGGTCGCGTTCCTGCTCCTGCTGGCCGGGCACGAGACGACCGCCAACATGCTGGGGCTGGGCACGTACGCGCTGCTCACCAACCCCGACCAGCTCGCCGCCATGCGCGACGACCCCTCGGTGGTGGACAACGGCGTGGAGGAGCTGCTGCGCTACCTCACGATCATCCACCTCGGTCCGGTGCGCAGCGCCCTGGAGGACGTCGAGATCGAGGGCCACCAGGTCAGGGCGGGCGAGTCGGTCGCCTTCCACCTGCCCACCGTGAACCGCGACCCCTCCCGCTTCCAGGACGCCGACCGCCTCGACGTCCACCGGCCGGTCAGCGGGCACCTGACCTTCGGCCACGGCATCCACCAGTGCCTCGGGCAGCAGCTCGCCAGGGCCGAGATGCGCATCGCGTACCCGGCGCTGCTGCGGCGGCTGCCTGGCCTACGCTTGGCCGTAACGCCTGAGGAGGTGCCGATGCGTTCGGACATGAGCATCTACGGAGTGCACCGCCTCCCTGTCACTTGGTAGGTCACGATGAAGATCACAGCGGATACGACGGTGTGCATCGGGGCGGGCATGTGCGCCCTGACGGTGCCGGAGGTGTTCGACCAGAGTGAGGACGAGGGCACGGTGGTGCTGCTGCGCGAGGTGCCCGAGGAAGGGCAGGAGGAGGCCGTGCGGCGCGCGGTGTCCCTGTGCCCGTCGGGGGCCATCTCCGTGTCCTGAGCCGCCGTCTCGTCCGGTCTGACCGTCCCGCCGCCGCCACCGCCCCCGGTGGCGGCGGCTTCGTGCGCTTCCGGCGCCCTCGCGGGTGGCGATCCCCGTGCCCGAACGGAGGGATGTCGCGGGACGGATCGATCATTTCGCGCCATGGTCATCGAACCTGTGTTCGTGGAACAGGTTGACACCGAGCGTGATCGAAATTATGTTCGACCTAGTGGCGGTGAGGCTCGCGGCTCAACGTCACCCAAGGGCCTGGCCGCGGTCGTTCGCTTCCCCAAGCGATTCCCGTGGCCAGGCTCCACGGGCGAAGGGCGCGTCCTCGTCGTCGGCGGAGACGAGTGGGCGTGTCCTGGCCGGACGGGGAGAGGGGAAGCTCCTCGTCCGGCCGGCCCGGCGGAAATGTCGGTGGCGTCTGAGAGTGTTGGCCTCACCGGCGGAGACGCCGGCCGCCGCCCACGACTCCAAGGAGGCGCGCAAGATGGCACCACGGCCTAGAGAAACGCCCGGGCCCCGGCTGTCGCCTGCGGTTCGGGCACACTTGACCGATTCACGTTCCTGCCTGGCGGAGGCGACCGCCGCTCGCACCCCGGCATCCCGATATGTGGCCGCCCACCTGGCGGCTCTTCGTGCGGCTGCGGCGATCCTGGCCGCCCGTCCCCGTCCCATGGAGGGCCGCAGGCGCCGTCTGCGCAGCGCGTGGGAGCTGCTGCCCGAGGCCGAGCCGCACCTCGCCGAGTGGGCCGCCTACTTCTCCGTGAGCGCCGCCAAGCGCGCGGCCGCGGAGGCGGGCGTGGTCCGCGGCATCAGCGCGGCCGACGCCGGCGAGATCCTGGCCGAGGCCGAGACGTTCGTCTCGGCGGTGGAAGACCTGCTCGGCGTCCCCGCCCAGCCCCAGCTCCCGGTGGACGTGCCGCTGGCGGGCTGACCCCGCCGCCCGGCTCTCCAGGCGACGCCGCCGCGCGGAAGAGCGCGGGTGGCGGGGTCCAACAAAGCCGATGAACGTGAGCAAGGCGGCTGTTGCTGACACGCGTGCCCAAAAGGGGCCGGGGAGGACGGGCCGCGACGCCTGTGGGGCCTGTTTCGAGGGGTGTGGCTTCGCCGGCTCTTCGCCAGGACGGCCGGGTCTTCGCTACGTCGGGCCTTGGTGGTCCCGCTTCTCCCTCTGGTAGACCTCGCTTCGCGCCTGGCCTCTCGGGGGCGCGGTCAGGCCGCAGGAATCCGTTTTTGGGGATTCGGGCCCTTTGTCGCGTTCGCCGAATAATTGAAAGTTCATTTTCGGGGCGGTACGACGGAGGGCCCGCCAGGGGAATTGGCGGGCCCTTCGGGGGTGAAGCGGTGGGTTCTAGAAGGACTCGACGGCCCGGCGCGCCTCGGCGTCGAGCACGCCCCAGCTGATGAGCTCCTCGGTCAACTCGCTGGGCGACTTGTCATAGATCACAGCCAACGAACGCAGGTCCTCCTGGCGGATCGACAGGACCTTGCCGTTGTAGTCGCCACGCTGGCTCTGAATGGTGGCGGCGTAACGGGCAAGCGCTCCGGCCTTCTCCTTCGGCAGTGTCGCCAGGCGCTCCAGGTCGATCACAAGCTTGGGAGTGGGCCCGAGCGGGCTCGGCGCGGCGCCTCCGGGCAGCAGCTCGGAGACGGGCACCCCGTAGAAGTCGGCAAGCTCGGCAAGCTTCTGCACGGTGACAGCTCGGTCGCCACGCTCGTAAGAGCCCACGACCACGGCTTTCCACCTGCCGCGCGACTTCTCTTCGACTCCATGCAGGGACAGCCCCTGCTGGGTGCGGATGGCGCGGAGTCGTGCACCCAGCGACTTTGCGTACTCAGACGGCATCGTGTGGCCCCCCGGCTCTCGTATGTATCGCTCTTAGTAGATTGTGCTCCCTTGCGGCATATGCCCCAGCCACCGGGGGGTACGGTGCCAGGCTCGGCACCATCGGTAGCCGTGGCCCTGGGTTTACCCCAGAACGCCGCGCGGTGTGGTTACGCACAGTGACGGTAAAGGGGTGGGAGCCTAAGGTCAAGCTGATTGGAAAAAAGATGCCGAATCCGGTCCGGGAGGGAACGCAACAAACGCCCCTCTTGTACCGGTGGCAACACTACTTCGTCATAGTTTGACGAGTGAAATCGAGCGTCAGGTCTCGCGGGTCAGAATCATGACCGGGCAGGTCGCGGCCTGGACGATCTTGATGGACGTGTCGCCCAGGAAGACCCGGCGCAGCGGCCCGGCGTCGCTGGAGGCGCACACCAGCAGCTCTCCCGGCAGCCACGTGGTCGTGCCGAGCGCCTGTGCCACGTTCCGGCCCTCCAGGAGCTCCACCTCGACCTGAAGCCTGCGCCGCTGCCCCCGCGCGGCCGCGCGCAGGTCCGCGGCGGCCTGGTCGCGCAGCCGTACGAGCATGTCCTCCTCGACCTGGACGCGGCGGCCGGTCCTGACCACCAGGGTGACCAGCCGCAGCGGGATGTCCAGGGTGACCGCGGCCTTGGCCGCGCCCCGGACGGCGGCGTCGGCGCCGGGCCCGCGGCGGTAGGCGACGGTGATGCGCTCGAACGCGGCCGGCGGGTCGTCGCCGTAGCCGCGCGGGGCCAGCAGCACGGGCACCGGCGAGGAGTGCAGGAGCTGGTCGGCGGTGCTGCCGACGGTGATGCGGGACCGGGTGCCGCCGGGCGCCGAGCCGATGACCACGACGTCGGCGCCGCGCCTGCGGGCCACCTCAACCAGGCCGCGCCCGCTGCCCTTGTTGGTGTGGCGCACGTACTCGGCCTGGTCGCCGGCCAGCTCACGGGCCCGCGCCAGCGCGGTCTCGGCCTGCTCGCGCAGGTAGGAGCGCCAGGCGCCCTCGTCGGCACGGGCGGGGCCCGGCGTGGTCGTCACGGGCGGCTGGACGGTCGCGACCGTCAGGCTGCCCCCGGTCTGCCGGGTCAGCACGACGGCCAGCGCGAGCCCGTCCCCGCCGCGCGGCTCGGCGATGTACCCGGCCAGCACCTTGTCGAACTTCATGTCACCGCACCTCGGCATTCAGCCGTGAATGCCCGTAGCCGTACAGGAAATAGCAGATCAGGCCGACCAGCATCCACAGGCCGAAGGCGGCCCAGGTGACGCCGGCCAGCCCGGCCATCACGATGACGCAGAAGATCGCGCCGAGCGCCGGGGTGAGGGGGAAGAGCGGCGTGCGGAAGCTGCGCGGCAGCTCCGGGCTGCGGTAGCGCAGGACCAGCACGCCGACGTTGACGATGAGGAAGGCGAACAGCGTGCCGATGCTGGTGGCCTCGGCGAGCTGGCCGAGCGGCACCAGCCCGGCCAGGACCGAGATGAACAGGGCCACGATCAGCGTGTTGGCGACCGGCACCTGGTGGCGCGGGTTCACCCGCTGGAAGATCCGGGGGATGAGCCCGTCGCGGGACATCGCGAACAGGATGCGGGTCTGGCCGTAGATGACCGTGAGCACGACGCTGGCGATGGCGATCACCGCGCCGAAGGAGACGATCACGCCCGGCCAGGTGGCGCCGGTGGCCTGGTCGACGATCTGCGACAGGCTCGCCTCGGTGCTCTCCGGGTCGAACTCGGTCCACGGCTTGGCCCCGATGGCGGCCACGGCGACCAGGACGTACACGGCGGTGACGATGAGCAGGGACAGCAGGATGGCCAGCGGCAGGTCGCGCTTGGGGTTCCTGGCCTCCTCGCCGGCCGTGGAGGCGGCGTCGAAGCCGATGTAGGAGAAGAACACCTGCGAGGCGGCCGCCGTGATCCCGGCCACCCCGAGCGGCGCGAACGGGGTGAAGTTCCCGGACTGGAACGCCGTGAACGCCACCGCGCAGAAGAACACCAGCACCGCGATCTTGATCAGCACGAACACCGCGTTGGCCTTGGCCGACTCCGAGGCCCCGTAGAGCAGCAGCCAGGTGGCCAGGAGCACGATGAGGATCGCGGTGACGTTGACCACGCCGCCGTCCTGGCCGGGGGAGCGGGTGATCGCCTCCGGCAGCGTCCAGCCGAACAGGCTGCGCAGGAACGCGTTGAGGTACTCGCCCCAGCCCACGGCCACGGCCGCGACGGACACCGCGTACTCCAGCATGAGGCACCAGCCGCACACCCAGGCCACCAGCTCGCCCAGCGTCGCGTACGCGTAGGAGTAGGACGACCCGGACACCGGGATCGTCCCGGCCAGCTCGGCGTACGACAGGGCCGAGAACAACGCCGTGACGGCCGCCAGCACGAACGCCAGCACCACCGCCGGCCCCGCCTTGGGCACCGCCTGGCCGAGGATGACGAAGATGCCGGTGCCCAGCGTGGCGCCCACGCTGAACAGCGTCAGCTGCCACAACGTCATCGTGCGCCGCAGCTCGCCGCCCTCGCCCTGCCCGCCCTCGGCCACGATGCGCTCGGTCGGCTTGGTGCGCAGCAGCCGTGCGGCCAGTGTCACGTCGGTCTCCTAGCGGGTCGGTCTCCTAGAGGGTGCTGGTCAACGGCCACATCCCGTTGGGCGTGACAATCGTGCCCGCGGAACCGGCGAGTATGTCCTTCGCCTCGTCCAGCCTGCCGATGGCGGCCATGTCGCCGGTCGTCTCGACGAACCGGCACACCGCCTCGACCTTGGGTCCCATCGACCCGGCCGGGAAGCGCAGGCCGCGCAGCTCGTGCGGGGTGGTGCAGGCGATCTCGCTCTGGCCGGGGGCGCCGAAGTCTCGGTACACCCGCGGGACGTCGGTCAGGATGAGGAAGGCGTCGCACTCCAGCGCCTCGGCCAGCATCGAGGCGGTCAGGTCCTTGTCGATGACGGCCTCGACGCCCGCCAGCCGGCCGCGCGCGTCCCGCACGACCGGGATGCCGCCGCCGCCCGCGCAGACCACCACGACGCCCTCGCGGACCATCTTGCGGATCAGCCGGGTCTCCACGATGCGCTGCGGCGTGGGGGAGGGGACGACGCGCCGCCAGTGGTCGCCGTCGGGCTTGACCGTCCAGCCGTACTCGGCGGCCAGCTTGCGGGCCTCGTCCTCCTCGTAGATCTGGCCGACGAACTTGGTGGGGTCGTCGAAGGCCGGGTCGACGGCGCTGACCAGGGTCTGGGTGACCATGGCGAGCACCTGCCGGCCGGGCAGGGCGTTCTGCAGCGCCTGCTGCATCCAGTAGCCGAGCATGCCCTGCGTCTGCGCGCCGAGCGTGTCGAAGGGGTAGGGCCGGCTCAGGTTCGGGTCCGCGGCGCTCTCCAGCGCCAGCATGCCGACCTGGGGGCCGTTCCCGTGGGTGATGACCAGCTCGTGCTCGCCGGCCAGCTGTGCCAGCGTCCTGACGGCGGTGGCGATGTTGTCCCTCTGCACGTCGGCGTCCGGCTTCTGGCCGCGCTTGAGCACCGCGTTGCCGCCGAGTGCGACGATGACCCGCATTCAGTCCCCCAGGGTTGCGACCATGATCGCTTTGATGGTGTGCAGCCGGTTCTCGGCCTCGTCGAAGACGATGGAGCGCGGCGACTCGAAGACCTCGTCGGTCACCTCCAGGGCCGCCAGGCCGGTCCTGGCGTGGATGTCGGCGCCGACGCCGGTCTCCCGGTTGTGGAAGGCGGGCAGGCAGTGCATGAACTTGACGTCCGGATTGCCGGTGGCCCGGACGACGTCGTCGTTCACCTGGTACGGCAGCAGCAGCTCGATCCGCTCGTCCCACACCTCCTTCGGCTCGCCCATCGAGACCCACACGTCGGTGTAGAGGAAGTCGGCGCCCCTGACGCCCTCGGCCACGTCCTCGGTGATGGTGATCCGGGCGCCGGTGGACCTGGCCAGCTCCTCGGCGGGCCGCACCGCGAGGTCCCGGTCGGGCCGCAGCGCGGCCGGGGTGACCAGGCGGATGTCCAGGCCGAGCAGCGCGCCGGTGACCAGCAGCGAGTGGCCGGTGTTGTTGCGCGCGTCGCCCAGGTAGGCCAGGGACACCTCGCGCAGCGGCTTGTCGCTGTGCTCCTGGACGGTGAGCATGTCGGCCAGCATCTGCGTGGGGTGCCACTCGTCGGTCAGCCCGTTCCACACCGGCACGCCGGACAGCGCCGCCAGGTCCTCGACGTAGGACTGCCTGCTGCCCCGGTACTCGATGCCGTCGAACATGCGGCCCAGCACCCGCGCGGTGTCCCTGACCGACTCCTTGTGCCCGATGTGCGAGCCGGCCGGGTCGAGGTAGGTGACGTGCGCCCCCTGGTCGTGGGCGGCCACCTCGAACGCGCAGCGGGTGCGGGTGGAGGTCTTCTCGAAGATGAGCGCGATGTTCTTGCCCTTGAGCCGCTGCCGTTCGATCCCGGCGTACTTGGCGGCCTTCAGCTCCGCCGACAGGTGCAGCAGGAAGCCGAACTCCTCCGGGGTGAAGTCCAGTTCCTTGAGGAAACTGCGGTTGCGCAGGTTGAACGCCATGTCGCCCCTTCCCTGTGGCCGTCCGGGTGCCGGCCGGACGTCCGCTAGATGCCGTCGCGCTCCAGCGGGCAGCTCATGCACCGCGGGCCGCCGCGCCCTCTGCCGAGCTCGCTGCCCCGGATGGTGATGACCTCGATGCCGTTGTCGCGCAGGTGGTTGTTCGTGGTGGTGTTGCGCTCGTAGGCGATGACGACGCCGGGCTCGACGGCCAGGCCGTTGCAGCCGTCGTCCCACTGCTCGCGTTCGGCGGCGTACACGTCCTGGTGGGGGGTCAGGACGGTGATGTCGTCCATGTCGAGGGCGCGGGCGATGGCCTTGTGCATGTCCTGGGGCGGGTGGTCGGTGACCCTCAGCTCCTTGGAGGTCTCGCCCGGCTCGATGGTGTACGCCGGCAGCATCCCGAGCCCGGCGTACTTGGTGAACACCCCGACGTCCAGCATGGTCATGACCGTGTCGAGATGCATGAACGCGCGCGCCTTCGGCATGTCCAGCGCCACGATCCGGGTCGCGGACCCGGCCGCGAACAGCCGCTGGGCCAGCATCTCGACCGCCTGCGGCTGGGTGCGCTCGCTCATCCCGACCAGCACCGCGCCGCGCCCGATGACCAGCACGTCGCCGCCCTCCAGGGTCGCCGGGGCCATCGCGTGACCGGGCAGCCAGCAATGGAAGCCGCCCTCGTAGGGCCGGTCGAAGCCGGCGGCGAACATCGGGTGGAACCGGTAGACGGCCTCCAGGTTGACCGTCTCGCGCATGCGGGCCTTCTTGCGCATCGCGTTGATCGACACGCCGTCGTAGATCCAGCAGGAGGTGTCGCGGGTGAACAGGTGGTTGGGCAGCGGCGGCAGGACGAAGTCGTCCTCGGCGGTGGTGTGGAAGGCCACCGACTTGGGGTCGCAGCCCATCGCGACCAGCTCGCGCTTGGTGATGCCGCCGGTCAGGTGCATCTGGAGGGTGCCGGCGTCCATGCCGTCGAGGGTGTTGCGGATGTCGTCGATGGCGGTCGGGCCGAGCCAGCGTTCGTCGATGACCGCGTCCAGGATGTGCTTGCGGGCCTCGGGGATGTCGACCACGTCGCGCAGGAGGTCGGCCAGCATGTGGACGACGATGCCGCGTCCGCGCAGCACCCGCTCGAACTCCTCGTGCTCCTCCACCGCGCGCTGCACCCACAGCACGTCGTCGAACAGGAAGGCGTCCTTGTTGCTGGGGGTCAGCCGCTTGAGGGCCAGCTCCGGCTTGTGCAGCAGGACCTGGCGCAGTCGGCCGACCTCTGAATCGACATGAAAGGTCATTTTTCAGATATCCCCTCAGCGCGCCGGACATCACGCGGGCCGTACTCGCCGTGCCTGGCCTTCAGCCAGATGTAGACGGGCACGCCGACCAACAGCATCAGCGTCCCGCCGAGCACGGCGGGGGGCCCCGAGCCGTACGCCATCCAGAACGAGAACAGCAGCGCGAGCACCGCGACGGCCAGGTCGCGGGCCAGCCGCCCGCGCTCGATCCGCCGCTCCCGGGTGACCAGCCAGAACAGTTGCGCGGCGGCCGAGAAGAAGTAGGGGATGACCGTGGTGAAGGAGGCCAGCAGCACGATCGTGTCGAAGGCGTTGGCGGAGGCGTAGCCCACCAGCAGCATGAGCGAGGTCAGGACGGTCCCGGCCAGGATGCCCGTCAGGGGCGCGCCGCGCCGGGAGACCACGGAGAAGGCGGGCGGGAACAGGCCGTCCTTGGCGGCGGCCAGCGGCATCTCGGCGACCAGCAGGGTCCACCCGTTGAGCGCGCCGATGCCGGAGACGACGGCGCAGGCCGCCATGAGCAGCCCGCCGCCGGTGCCGCCGAACATGTGGTCCAGCGCCGCGGCGAAGGGCGCGGTGGACCCGACGAGCTCCTCCTGCGGCACGGTGCCCATCACGGCGACCGTGCTCAGGATGTACATGACGGCGCAGGCCAGCACGCCGATGACGCTGGCCCGGCCGATGGTGCGGACCGGGTCCTTGACCCGGTCGGCCGCGATGGCGGCGCTCTCCACGCCCGAGTAGATGAACAGCGTGACCGCTCCAGCCAGGGAGACGGCCGAGACCCAGCCGCCGCCGCTGGCGTTGAACGCCGGGTAGTTGTCCTTGTGCACGAAGAACAGGCCCACGATCGCCACGAACAGCAGCGGGGTGAACTTCAGGACCGTGGTGACCACCTGGAAGGCGGCCGCGTTGCGCACGCCGGCCAAATTCACCACGGCCGGGATCCACAGCCCGGTCAGGCCGATGAGGATCGCGCTGAACGTGCTGCCCCAGTTGAGCCCGAACAGCCCGTGGGCCAGGTACTGGACGTAGCCCACCCACGCCACGGCGATGGCCGCGTTGCCGATCCACGCGGTCAGCCAGAACGACCAGGCGATCCAGAACCCGGCGAACTCCCCGAACGCCTCGCGCGCGTAGGCGTAGGGGCCGCCCGCCGCCGGGATGCGCCCGCCCAGGCGGCCGAAGACGATCGCCATGGCGATGGCGCCCGCGGTGACCAGGACCATGGAGACCAGGCTCACCGTGCCGAACGCGGCCAGCGAGGCGGGCAGCAGGAAGATGCCGGTGCCCACGACGTTCCCCATGACCAGCGCGACGGCCGCGCCGAGGCCGAGGCCGCCGGCTACCGCCGGGCGCCTCCCGCGAGCGGCCGTGGTCACGCCGTCGGAGGGCGGACGTGGTTCCCCCATGCGTGCCCCCCGCGCCAGTCCCCAGGAAGAGCCGCCGCCGAGCGCGTACGGCCCTCGGGGACGTGCCCTACGCGAAGGACGCCGACACGGGGAGTTGCGGGGGTTTTACCTGATCACGGCGTGCGGCAGGGGGTCGGGTGAACCCGTCACCAGCAGCACGACGGCGAACACCGCCAGGCACAGCGCCATCAGCGCCAGCGGCCAGGCCAGCGACGCCGGAGCGCCGTGCCGGGACATGGCCGCGAACAGCTCGGGGTCCTCGTCCCTGACCTGCCGGGCGATGGCCTTGAGCACCGACTGCTCGCGTGCCGACAGCGCCATGTGAAACCTCCCCCGAGAAGACTTAGAGCAGGTTTTATACCTGTATGTCGGTAATTGCCAAATTCACCGGGCCGGCCGGGCCGAACGGCCGGTCAGGACGCCCGCCACAGCCGGACGGCAGGGCGGGGCGCTCACGTTGTACCAGGTAGCCCCTGGTACTGTGTGTCCCGACCAACACCCTTTTAAGACCCGTCCCGTGAGGCGGGAAAGGTGGTGAGATCCCTCCATGTCCGATTCCAGGGCCGTGCTCGAAGGCCCGGACATCCACCGGGCGCTGACCCGAATCGCGCACGAGATCCTCGAACGCACCAAGGGCGCCGGTGACGTAGTCCTCCTCGGCATCCCCACCCGCGGCGCCACGCTCGCCCGCCGGCTCGGCGACCGCGTCGAGCAGTTCGAAGGGCTCAAGATCCCCGTCGGCTCGATCGACATCACCATGTACCGCGACGACCTGCGCCGCGGCCCCGTCCGCCCGCTCGGGCGCACCGAGCTGCCGCCCGACGGCATCGACGGCAAGGTGGTCGTCCTCGTCGACGACGTGCTCTACTCCGGCCGCACCGTCCGCGCCGCGCTCGACGCGCTCAACGACCTCGGCCGCCCGACCGCCGTGCAGCTCGCCACGCTGGTCGACCGCGGCCATCGCGAGCTGCCCATCCGGGCCGACTACGTGGGCAAGAACCTGCCCACCGCCAAGAGCGAGAAGGTCAAGGTCTACCTCTCCGAGATCGACGGCCGCGACGCCGTCCTGCTCATGAAGGAGGACGACAGGTGAACCGGCACCTCATCTCGGCGGGCGACCTGACCAAGGACGACGCGCTGCTCATCCTCGACACCGCCGAGGAGCTGGCCAGGGTCTCGGAACGATCCATCAAGAAGCTGCCCACGCTGCGCGGCCGCACGGTGGTCAACCTGTTCTTCGAGGACTCCACCCGCACCAGGATCTCCTTCGAGGCGGCGGCCAAGCGGCTCTCGGCCGACGTCATCAACTTCTCGGCCAAGGGGTCGAGCGTCTCCAAGGGCGAGTCGCTCAAGGACACCGCGCTCACCCTGGAGGCCATGGGCGCCGACGCCGTCGTCATCCGCCACGGCTCCTCCGGCGCGCCGCACCGGCTGGCCGGCTGGGTGCGCGGCAGCGTCGTCAACGCCGGCGACGGCACCCACGAGCACCCCACGCAGGCGCTGCTCGACGCCTTCTCGATGCGCCGCCGCCTCGGCGGGCTCGACGGCCGCCGGGTCACCATCGTGGGCGACGTGCTGCACAGCCGGGTCGCCCGCTCCAACGTGCTGCTGCTCAACACGCTCGGGGCCGAGGTCACCCTCGTCGCGCCGCCCACGCTGCTGCCCGTCTCGGTCGGCACCTGGCCGTGCGAGGTGTCCTACGACTTCGACGCCGTGCTGCCCAAGTCCGACGCGGTCATGATGCTGCGGGTGCAGAAGGAGCGGATGAACGCCGCCTACTTCCCCAGCGAGCGCGAGTACTCCCGCCGCTACGGCCTCGACCGCGACCGCTTCGCCAAGATGCCGGACGAGGCCATCGTCATGCACCCCGGGCCGATGAACCGGGGCATGGAGATCGCCGCCGAGGTGGCCGACTCACCGCGCTCCACCATCGTGGAGCAGGTCGCCAACGGCGTGACCATCCGCATGGCCGTCCTGTACCTGCTGCTCGGGGGAGAGATCCAGTGATCATCAGAAACGTCAGGATCCTCGGCGGGGAGCCGGTGGACCTGCGGATCGCCGACGGGCGCATCGCCGAGATCGGCGCCGGCCTCGACGCCGGTCCCGGCGGCGAGACCGTCGACGGCGGCGGCGCGATCGCGCTGCCCGGCCTGGTCGACCTGCACACCCACCTGCGCGAGCCCGGCCGCGAGGACGCCGAGACCGTCCAGACCGGCACCCGGTCCGCGGCCCGCGGCGGCTACACCGCCGTGCACGCCATGGCCAACACCTCGCCCGTCGCCGACACCGCCGGCGTGGTCGAGCAGGTGTGGCGGCTCGGCCGCGAGTTCGGCCACTGCGACGTGCAGCCGGTCGGCGCGGTGACCGTCGGCCTGGAGGGCAGGCAGCTCGCCGAGCTCGGCGCGATGGCCGACTCGGCGGCCCGGGTCCGGGTCTTCTCCGACGACGGCAAGTGCGTCAGCGACGCCGTGCTGATGCGCCGCGCCCTGGAGTACGTCAAGGCGTTCGACGGCGTCGTCGCCCAGCACGCCCAGGAGCCCAGGCTCACCGAGGGCGCCCAGATGAACGAGGGCGTCGTCTCCGGCAGGCTCGGCCTGACCGGCTGGCCGGCCGTGGCCGAGGAGGCGATCATCGCCCGCGACTGCCTGCTGGCCGCGCACGTCGGCTCCCGCCTGCACGTCTGCCACGTCTCCACCGCCGGCTCGGTCGAGATCATCCGCTGGGCCAAGTCCAAGGGCTGGAACATCACCGCCGAGGTCACCCCTCACCACCTGCTCCTCACCGACGACCTCGTCGAGGAGTCCCCGGTCGGCGCCTACAACCCGATCTACAAGGTCAACCCGCCGCTGCGCACGCACGCCGACGTCCAGGCGCTGCGCGCCGCGCTGGCCGACGGCACGATCGACGTCGTCGCCACCGACCACGCCCCGCACCCGGTCGAGGACAAGGAGACCGAGTGGCCGGCCGCGGCCATGGGCATGATCGGCCTGGAGACCGCGCTGAGCGTCGTCCAGGAGGCCATGGTCGAGACCGGGCTGCTCGACTGGGCCGGGGTCGCCGAGCGCATGTCGATCACCCCGGCCCGCATCGGCCGCCTGTCCGGCCACGGCCGTCCGCTGGAGCCGGGCGCGCCGGCCAACATCACGCTGTACGACCCGTCGGCCCGCATCGAGGTGGACCCCTCCGCCTACGCCTCCAAGAGCAGGAACACCCCGTACGAGGGGATGACGTTGCCCGGCCGGGTGGTCGCCACGTTCCTGCGCGGCACGCCGACCGTTCTCGAAGGGAAGCTGGTTTGAACACCGCGGTGCTCGTCCTGGAAGACGGCCGCGTCTTCCACGGAACTCCTTACGGCGCCGAAGGCGAGACGTTCGGCGAGATGGTCTTCAACACCGGCATGACCGGCTACCAGGAGACCCTCACCGACCCCTCCTACCACCGGCAGATCGTCGCCATGACGGCCCCGCACATCGGCAACACCGGCGTCAACGACGAAGACCCCGAGTCGGGCCGCGTCTGGGTCGCCGGGTACGTCGTGCGCGAGCCGTCCAGGATCGTCTCCAACTGGCGGGCCGACCGCTCGCTCGACGACTACCTCAAGCAGCAGGGCGTCGTCGGCATCGCCATCACCGGCACCCGCGCCCTGACCCGCCACCTGCGCGAGCGCGGCGCGATGCGGGCCGGCATCTTCTCGGCCCCCTCCGCGACGGTCGAGGAGCTCGTCGAGCGGGTGCGGCGCGCGCCCGCGATGGAGGGCGCCGACCTGGCCGCCGAGGTGGCCACGGCCGAGCCCTACGTCGTGCCCGCCGTGGGCGGGAGGCGCTTCACGGTCGCCGCCGTCGACCTCGGCATCAAGGGCATGACCCCGCACCGCATGGCCGAGCGCGGCTGCGAGGTGCACGTGCTGCCCGCCACGGCCACGTACGAGCAGATCATGGCGGTCGAGCCCGACGGCGTGTTCTTCTCCAACGGCCCCGGCGACCCCGCCACCGCCGACGTGTCGGCGCTGCGCAGCGTCCTTGAGGCCAGGGTGCCGTTCTTCGGCATCTGCTTCGGCAACCAGCTGTTCGGCCGGGCGCTCGGGCTGTCCACGTACAAGCTGCGCTACGGCCACCGCGGCGTCAACCAGCCGGTCCAGGACGTGCGCACCGGCAAGGTCGAGATCTCGGCCCACAACCACGGGTTCGCCGTCGAGGCGCCGATCGGCGAGCCGTTCGAGACGCCCTACGGCCCGGCCGAGGTCAGCCACGTCAACCTCAACGACCGGTGCGTGGAGGGCCTGCGCCTGCTCGACGGGCGCGCCTTCAGCGTCCAGTACCACCCCGAGGCCGCCGCGGGGCCGCACGACGCCGCTTATCTCTTCGACGAGTTCTGTGAGGTCATGAGCCGTGCCCAAGCGTGAGGACATCCGGTCGGTCCTGGTGATCGGCTCCGGCCCGATCGTGATCGGCCAGGCGTGCGAGTTCGACTACTCGGGCACGCAGGCCTGCCGCGTGCTGCGGGCCGAGGGCTTCCGCGTCATCCTGGTCAACAGCAACCCGGCCACGATCATGACGGACCCCGAGTTCGCCGACGCCACGTACGTCGAGCCGATCACCCCCGAGTACGTCGAGAAGATCATCGCCAAGGAGCGCCCCGACGCGCTGCTGCCCACCCTGGGCGGCCAGACCGCGCTGAACACCGCGGTCGCCCTGCACGAGTCGGGCGTGCTGGAGAAGTACGAGGTCGAGCTGATCGGCGCCGACTTCGACGCGATCCAGGCGGGCGAGAACCGCGAGAAGTTCAAGGAGATCGTCGCCAAGGTCGCCCGCGAGCACGGGCTGAACGCCGAGTCCGCCAAGTCGGTCATCTGCCACACCATGGAGGACTGCCTGGCCGCCGCCGGCGAGCTGGGCTACCCGCTGGTCGTACGGCCCAGCTTCACCATGGGCGGCGTCGGCTCCGGCTTCGCCTACGGCGAGGACGACCTGCGCCGCATCGCCGGCGCCGGCCTCGACGCCTCGCCGACCACCGAGGTGCTCCTGGAGGAGTCCATCCTCGGCTGGAAGGAGTACGAGCTGGAGGTCATGCGCGACAAGGCGGACAACGTCGTCATCGTGTGCTCCATCGAGAACATCGACCCGATGGGCGTGCACACCGGCGACAGCGTCACCGTCGCGCCCGCGCTGACCCTGACCGACCGCGAGTACCAGAACATGCGCGACGTGGCCATCGCGGTCATCCGCGAGGTCGGCGTGGACACCGGCGGCTGCAACATCCAGTTCGCCGTCGACCCGCGCACCGGGCGCATGATCGTCATCGAGATGAACCCGCGCGTCTCCCGCTCGAGCGCCCTGGCCTCCAAGGCCACCGGCTTCCCGATCGCCAAGATCGCCGCCAAGCTGGCCATCGGCTACACCCTCGACGAGATCCCCAACGACATCACCAAGGAGACCCCGGCCTCCTTCGAGCCGACCCTCGACTACATCGTGGTCAAGGTGCCGCGCTTCGCCTTCGAGAAGTTCCGCGGGGCCGACCGCACGCTGACCACGCACATGAAGTCCGTCGGCGAGGCCATGGCCATCGGCCGCTCCTTCACCGAGGCGCTGCAGAAGGCGCTGCGCTCGCTGGAGAAGAAGGACTCCGCCTTCACCTGGGCGGGGCCCGTCCAGGACAAGGACGAGCTGCTGGCGGCCTGCCGCACCCCGCACGACGGGCGGCTGCGCACGATGCAGCAGGCCGTGCGCGCGGGCGCGACCGCAGCCGAGCTGTTCGAGGCCACCAGCGTCGACCCCTGGTTCCTCGACCAGCTCCTCCTGCTGGAGGAGGAGGCCCAGGAGATCGCCGCCGCGCCCGAGCTCACCGCCGCCGCGCTGACCCGCGCCAAGCACCACGGCTTCTCCGACGCGCAGATCGCCGAGATCCGCGGCGTGGAGGAGGCCCACGTGCGCGGCCTGCGCCACGCGCTCGGCGTGCGGCCGGTCTACAACACCGTCGACACCTGCGCCGCCGAGTTCGCCGCCAGGACGCCGTACCTGTACTCCACCTACGACGAGGAGACCGAGGTCCCCTCCGGCGAGCGGGAGAAGGTCATCATCCTCGGCTCCGGGCCCAACCGCATCGGGCAGGGCATCGAGTTCGACTACGCGTGTGTGCACGCCTCCTTCGAGCTGTCGCGGGCCGGGTTCGAGACCGTCATGGTCAACTGCAACCCCGAGACCGTCTCGACCGACTACGACACCTCCGACCGGCTCTACTTCGAGCCGCTCACGCTGGAGGACGTGCTGGAGGTCGTGCACGCCGAGCAGCAGACCGGCCCGGTCGTGGGCGTGATCGTGCAGCTCGGCGGCCAGACGCCGCTCGGCCTGGCGCAGGCGCTCAAGGACGCGGGCGTGCCCGTGGTCGGCACCTCGCCCGAGTCGATCCACCTGGCCGAGGAGCGCGGCGCGTTCGGGCGGGTGCTGGCCGAGGCCGGGCTGCCCGCGCCCAAGCACGGCACCGCGCTGACGGTGCCCGAGGCGCTGGAGATCGCCGGGGAGATCGGCTACCCGGTGCTCGTCCGGCCCTCGTACGTGCTCGGCGGGGCCGGCATGGCCATCGTCTACGACGACGAGACGCTGACGACGTACATGGCGGCCCAGGAGGGCGGCCACCCGGTCCTGGTGGACAAGTTCCTCGACGAGGCCATCGAGATCGACGTCGACGCGCTCTACGACGGCCAGGAGCTGTTCCTCGGCGGCGTCATGGAGCACATCGAGGAGGCCGGCATCCACTCCGGCGACTCGGCCTGCGCCCTGCCGCCGCTCACGCTCGGCAGCCACGACGTCAAGCGCATCCGCGCCGCCACCGAGGCCATCGCCGCCGGGGTGGGCGTGCGCGGGCTCCTGAACGTCCAGTACGCCATGTCGGCCGGCGTCCTGTACGTCCTGGAGGCCAACCCGCGGGCCAGCCGTACCGTGCCGTTCGTGTCCAAGGCGACGGCCACGCCGCTGGCCAAGGCGGCGGCCCGGGTGATGCTCGGCTCCTCGATCGCCTCGCTGCGCGCGGAGGGCATGCTGCCGGCCACCGGCGACGGCGGCACGCTGCCGCTGGAGGCGTCCATCGCGGTCAAGGAGGCCGTGCTGCCCTTCAACCGCTTCCGGGGCGTCGACACCGTGCTCGGGCCCGAGATGCGCTCCACGGGCGAGGTCATGGGCATCGACGCGTTCTTCGGCGTGGCGTTCGCCAAGTCCCAGGCCGGGGCCTACGGCGAACTTCCGACCAAGGGACGCGCGTTCGTGTCCGTGGCCAACAGGGACAAGCGTGCGATGATCTTCCCTGTGAAGGCACTGGCCGACCTCGGCTTCGAGATCCTCGCCACCGAGGGCACGGCCGAGGTGCTGCGCCGCAACGGTGTCCATGCCAAGATCGTGCGAAAGCACAGCGAGGGGACCGGGCCCGGAGGTGAGCCTACGAGCGTGCAGGCGATTCTCGACGGCGAGGTGGACCTGATCGTCAACACGCCGTTCGGCAGCCCCGGTCAGTCCGGGCCGCGCCTGGACGGCTACGAGATCCGCACCGCGGCGGTGCTGCGCGGCATCCCGTGCATCACCACCGTCGCGGGGCTGGCCGCGGCGGCGGCCGGGATCCAGGCGATCGTCCGCGGCGACGTCGGCGTGCGGTCACTCCAGGAGCACGCACAGGCACTACGCGGCTGACCCGCGCGGGAGGTGAAGACGACTGGCCGGCACACCTGTGCAGGTGACGGGCACGGTGCTGACGACGCGCCGGGTCGACGCCTACCATGCGCTGACGGTGGTGGCGCCCGGCATCGCCGAGCGTTACCGCCCCGGCCACTTCGTCTCCGTGGCGGTCGGCGGGGCCCACACGTCGATGGTGACGCGCCGCGCGCTGTCCATCCATGACGTCAAGTCCGACTACGGCGGCACGGTCGAGCTCGTCTTCACCGTCGCCGGGCCGGGCACGTCGTGGCTGGCCGAGCGGCGCGCCCGCGACACGCTCGACCTGGTGGGGCCGCTCGGCCGGCCCTTCCCGCTGCCGCGCGACCCGGTCAACTGCGTGCTGGTCGGCGCCGAGTACGGCTCGGCCGTGCTGTTCCCGCTGGCCGACGCGCTGCTGGCGCGCGGCTGCCGGGTCGACTTCGTGCTCGGCGGCGCCGGGGCCGACCGCGTCTTCGGCGCCATGCGGGCCCGCCGCATCGCCGAGACGACGACCCTGACCACCGAGGACGGCTCGCTCGGCCTGCGCGGCAAGGTCACCGACGCGCTGCCCTCGGTGATCGCCGACACCCGGGCCGACGCCGTCTACGCCTGCGCGCCCATGCCGGCGCTGCGGGCGGTCACGGCGGTGGCGATGGAGTTCGACATCCCCGTGCAGGTGGCCGTCGAGGAGCAGATGGCCTGCGGCATCGGGGTGTGCATGACGTGCGTCATCCCCGTCATCGGCGACGACGGCGCGACCAGGATGGTCCGCGCGTGCGCGGAGGGACCGGTGTTCCGGGGGGAGCGGGTGCGTTTCGAGGACGTGGGAACGATCCCGTTCGACGCGCTCGGCGCCCCCGGAGGCGGTGCACGACATGTCAGTTGATATGCGTACGTTTCTGGCGCACGTCGAGCTGGCGAACCCCGTCACCACGGCCGCCGGCTGCGCGGGCTCCGGACGCGAGCTCGCCCAGTTCTTCGACCTCCACCGGCTCGGCGCGCTGACCACCCGGTCCATCACCATGGCCCCCCGGGCGGGCCGGCCGACCCCGCGCATGGCCGAGACGCCCTCCGGCATGCTCAACGCCGTCGGGCTCCAGGGGCCGGGCATCGAGGCGTTCCTGGAGCGCGAGCTGCCCTGGCTGGCCCAGCGCGGCATCAAGACCATCGTCTCGATCGGCGGCGGCACCGTCGCCGAGTACTCCGAGCTGGCCCGCAGGCTCGCCGACGCGCCCGGGGTGACCGCGCTGGAGGTCAACCTTTCTTGCCCGAACATGGAGGACAGGGGGCGTGTCTTCGCGCGCGAGGGCAGCGCCGCGGCCGAGGTGATCGCCTCGGTGCGCTCCATCATGCGCTACGACGTCCCCGTGGTGGCCAAGCTCGCGCCCGACGTGGCCGACATCGTCTCGGTCGCGCGCGCCTGCGTGGACGCCGGGGCGGACGCCCTGTCCATGATCAACAACCCGCTCGGCATGGCCATCGACACCGAGGCGCTGCGCCCGTCGCTGGCCGCCGTCACCGGAGGGCTGTCGGGGCCCGCCATCCTGCCCCTGGCCGTCCGGTGCGTGTGGCAGGTGCACGCGGCCCTGCCCGGGGTGCCGCTGATCGGCATGGGCGGCGTGATGACCGGCAGGGACGCCTTCCAGCTCATCCTGGCGGGCGCCTGCCTGGTCGGGGTGGGCACCGCGCTGTTCCACGACCCCTACGCGTGCCTGCGCATCGAGCGCGAGCTGGAGGACCTGCTGCGGGCACGCGGCTTCCAACGCCTCGCCGACGCCGTCGGCCTGGCCCACCGGCCGCCGGGGAGCGCTCCCCGGCACCTTCTAGTCGACTCCGAGGAGAGCTCCCCTTGACGCCCGCACCCATCGCCGTCGCTCTCGACGCCCCCGACCTGGAGACCGCCGCCAGGTGGGCGAGCCTGGTGACGCCGCACGTCAGCACCATCAAGGTGGGCCTGGAGCTGTACCTGCGCTACGGCCCCGACGTGATCGCCTCCGTGCGCGGCGCCAGCGGCGTCCAGATCTTCCTCGACCTCAAGCTGCACGACATCCCCAACACCGTCGCGGGCGCCGCCAAGGCCGTCGCCCGCCTGCGTCCGGCCATCCTGACCGTGCACGCGGCCGGCGGGGCCGCCATGATCCGGGCCGCGGTCGAGGCCGCCCCGCAGACCAAGATCGCCGCTGTGACGATCCTCACCTCGCTGGACGAGTCCGACCTCGACCGCATGGGCCTGGCCGGACCGGCCGACGAGGCCGTGCGCCGCCTGGCCGCCCTGTCGGTCGAGGCCGGGGCCACGGCGCTGGTGTGCTCGCCCAACGAGGTCGCGGCGGTGCGGGCCGAGGTGGGGCCCGGCATCACCCTCATCACGCCGGGCGTGCGCCCTCATGGGGCCGACGTCCAGGACCAGGTGCGCGTGGCGACGCCCGAGCAGGCGCTGGCCGACGGCGCCGACCTGCTGGTCATCGGGCGTCCGATCACGGGCGCGGCGGACCCGGGAGCGGCGGCCGCCGCCATCGCCGCCTCACTGCGCCGCACGACCGCCTCCTGACCCCCGGCCGGGGCCCCGGCCCCGGCCACCCGCCGCGCCGGCTCCCGGCTCTGGCGTGGCCGCGCGAGGGCAGAGCAGGGCTCTCCGCGGCGCGTGGAGACGCGCCTTCCTCACGGGCGGAGGCATGCTTTCCGGCGCGCGGAACCGGGCTTCTCGTGGGCACGCTTCCCGCGCCCGCGGAGCTGGGGCCGCCACCCCGAGCAGCGCGATAAGCGCCCACGCACGCTTCCCGCGCCCGCGGAGCTGGGCTTCTCCACGTGGGCAGAGGCGCGCTTCCAGTGCGCGCGGAGGTGAGCCTCTGCGCGCAGGCGGGGACGCGCTCTCTGCGTGCGCGGAAGCGGGCCTGTCCGCGTGGGCGGAGGTGTGCTTCCGGTGGGCGCGGTTCTCCGCGGGGGCGGAGGCGCGCTTCTGGCGTGCCGCGAGGTGTGCTTGTCCGCGGAGGCGGGGGCACGATCGTCGCGTGCGCGGAGGGGGTGTTCTCCGTGCGGGCGCGGGGCATGGCGGCAGGTGTCGCCGGACCGTTCGCGCAGCCCTCGCTTCACAAGATCGTAATGCATCCGCAGGGCGTTCGCGCACCCTTCCCGATTCTGGTTTCGGTCCAGGTCCGGCCCTGGTTTCGGACATCGTCCGGTGCCGCGCGGGCGATCTTCGCCCTGCTCGGGGACGCCGTCCGGAGCGGACGCGTGAAGCGGGAAGTGAGGGCGATTTGATCAGCAGTGGGTAATTTTACGCTCACGGACAGTGATGAAGTGGATTTTGTGAGGAGAGAAACCGCTCTTGACGTTGCTTAGGGGGCGATGACCAGCTAGTTTCCCTTCCCGTCCGAGTACATCGACAGAAATTCGAGGTGACCCGGCGTGGCTCTTCCTCCCCTGACCCCTGAGCAGCGCGCCGCAGCCCTTGAGAAGGCTGCCAAGGCCCGTAAAGAGCGTGCCGAGGTCAAGAACCGGCTCAAGCATGGCGCGGTTTCTCTGGCTGAGGTGCTCAAGGATGGGCAGACCGACGACGTCATCGGCAAGATGAAGGTGTCGGCCCTGTTGGAATCGCTCCCCGGCGTGGGCAAGGTCCGCGCCAAGCAGCTCATGGAGCGGCTTGCCATCGCCGAGTCCCGCCGCGTGCGGGGTCTCGGCGCGAACCAGAGGGCTTCCCTCGAGCGCGAGTTCGGTGGCAACGAGAGCTAATCTCTGTTCCACAAGAAAGCGCAGGTTCAACGGGGGGTAGGAAGTGACCGACAGGTCCTGGTCCGGCGAAGCAAGGGCCCACGAGGCAGTCGGATCGGGAGCGAAGGTCGGCTTCCTCCCCCTGAGCAGGAGGCGTCTGACGGTCCTGTCAGGGCCGTCGGGCGTCGGCAAGTCCACGGTCGTCGCCGAGCTCCGGCGGGCACACCCCGAGGTGTGGCTGTCGGTCTCGGTGACCACCAGGAGGCCCCGTCCCGGCGAGGTCAACGGGGTCCACTACTTCTTCGTCGACGGCGAGGAGTTCGACCGCCTCGTCGAAGCCGGCGAGCTGCTGGAGTGGGCCGAGTTCGCGGGCAACCGCTACGGCACCCCGCGCGAGCCGGTGCTGGACAAGCTCGCCCAGGGCGTGCCGACCGTCCTGGAGATCGACCTGGAAGGCGCCAGGCAGGTGCGCACCACCATGCCCGACGCCCTGCTGGTCTTCCTGGCCCCCCCGACGTGGGAGGAGCTGGAGAAGCGGCTGCGCGGCCGCGGCACCGAGCCGGAGGACGTCATCGAGCGCCGGCTCAAGGCCGGGCGGGTCGAGATGGCGGCCGAATCGGAGTTCGACCTCACGCTGGTGAACACGAGTGTCCAAGAAGTGTGCCACCGGCTGATAGCCTTGATGACTGACCCTCAGGGGGTCACCACCACCATCAACCGAGAGGTCTGACAATCGTGGCAGGCACCACCCCGGCCGCGGAGGGCATCACCAACCCGCCGATCGACGCGCTGCTCGACATCGTCGACAGCAAGTACTCCCTGGTGATCATGGGTGCCAAGCGCGCCCGCCAGATCAACGCCTACTACTCCCAGCTCGGCGAGGGCCTGCTGGAATACGTCGGGCCGCTGGTCGAGACGCATGCTCAGGAGAAGCCGCTGTCCATCGCGCTGCGCGAGGTCTCCGAGGGCCTGCTCAACGCCGAGCCCATCGAAGGCGCGGTCTGACCCCTTCGATGAAGGTCGTCCTCGGCGTCAGCGGCGGCATCGCCGCGTACAAGGCATGTGAGCTGCTACGGCTGTTCACCGAGTCAGGTCACGAGGTGCGGGTCGTCCCGACCCGCGAGGTCCTGCGTTTCGTGGGCGAGCCCACGTGGGCCGCCCTGTCGGGCAACCCCGTGACCGCCGACGTCTGGGACGACGTTCACGAGGTGCCCCACGTCCGCATCGGCCAGCGCGCCGATCTCGTCGTGGTGGCGCCGGCGACCGCCAACACCCTGGCCAAGGCGGCCCACGGGCTCGCCGACGACCTGCTGACCAACACGCTGCTGACGGCGCGCTGCCCGGTCGTGTTCGCCCCGGCCATGCACACCGAGATGTGGCAACATCCGGCCACTCGCGCCAACGTCGCGACCCTGCGCGAGCGCGGGGCCGTCGTCATCGACCCGGCCGTGGGGCGCCTGACCGGCGCCGACACCGGCCCCGGCCGCCTGCCCGACCCCGCCGAGATCTTCCAGGTCTGCCTGCGCGTGCTGCGCGGCAGGCCGCGCGACCTGGCCGGGCGCAAGGTGGTGATCTCCGCCGGGGGCACCCGCGAGGCGATCGACCCGGTCCGCTACATCGGCAACCGCTCGTCCGGCCTGCAGGGGTACGCCCTGGCCCGCACGGCGGTCGCGCGCGGCGCGGAGGTGACCCTCGTGGCGGCCAACGTCGCCCTCCCCGATCCCGCGGGGGCCGCCGTGGTGCGGGTGGGGTCCACGGCCGAGCTGCGCGAGGCGGTGCTGGCCGCCACCGAGAAGGCCGACGCCGTCGTCATGGCGGCCGCGGTGGCCGACTTCCGCCCGGCGTCCCGGCACGAGACGAAGATCAAGAAGACCGACGGCGAGCCCGATCCCATCCACCTGACGAAGAACCCCGACATCCTGGCCGAGCTGGGCCGGCTGCGGCGCGAGGGCGGCGCCGGTCCGCGGGTGATCGTGGGGTTCGCGGCCGAGACCGACGACGTGCTCGCCAACGGGCAGGCCAAGCTGGCCAGGAAGGGCTGCGACCTGCTGGTCGTCAACCAGGTGGGGGAGGGGCTGGCGTTCGGCACGCCCGACAACGCCGCCACCGTCCTCGTCGCCGGCGGCGAGCCGGTCGAGGTGCCGCGCGGCCCCAAGGACGACGTCGCCGACGCCGTCTGGGACCTGGTCGCGCCCCGTCTGTCCTGACGCGCGTTTTCGCGCAAGAACGATTACCTGATCGCCAGTTGCGGCACCCCGGACGCCTACCGATACTTGGGGGCAAAGGGGGACGGAATGCCGGTGGGTTCCGCTGTCAGGGAACGTTGCAGGAGATTGCTGGAAGACCAGGGAGGTATCCGTTACGTCTTCCCCGCGTTGTCCGTGGGGCCGACGGGAACGGGCCACTTCCTCATCGTCGTCACCGATTCGTCCGTCTCGGTGCTCACCACCAGGACCCTCAGGAGCGACCGGCCGGTCGCGGTGTTCGCCACGTACCCGCGGCACACCAGGCTCGGCCCGATCCTGCCCGGCCCGTTCATCGAGCTCGGCACCACCGTGTTCGAGTTCGACGAGGAGTACGCGGCGGTGGTGTCCGCCGCCGACGCCGAGGTCTTCGCGCCGGAGACGCTGCCGCCGGATCCCCTTCCCGACCTGTGACCGGACACATGCCGGACACGTGGCCGGACACGTGACCGGACACGGACACGGGACGGTTTCGCGACCGGACGCCGGGTGGGGCTAGACTTCGGCGAGGCCCTGGCGTGTTCTTCCGTCCCGGGCCCAACATCCGTCAGCAGCCGCTGCATGAGGAGCCACTGAGTTGTCACGTCGCCTGTTCACCTCCGAGTCGGTCACCGAAGGCCACCCGGACAAGATCGCCGACCAGATCAGTGACGCGATTCTCGACGCCATGCTCAAGGACGACCCCAAGAGCCGGGTCGCCGTCGAGACGCTGATCACTACCGGCCAGGTCCATGTCGCAGGCGAGGTCACGACCGAGACCTACGTCGACATCCCCGGCGTCATCCGGGAGAAGATCCTGGAGATCGGCTACGACGCTTCCCACAAGGGCTTCGACGGCGCCTCCTGCGGCGTGTCGGTGTCCATCGGCGCGCAGTCGCCCGACATCGCCCAGGGTGTCGACGACGCCTACGAGCACCGCGTGGGCGGCGACGCCGACGAGCTCGACCGCCAGGGCGCCGGCGACCAGGGCCTGATGTTCGGCTACGCCTGCCGCGAGACGCCGGAGCTGATGCCGCTGCCGATCACGCTCGCGCACCGGCTCGCCCAGCGCCTGTCCGAGGTCCGCAAGACCGGCAAGGTTCCCTACCTGCGCCCCGACGGCAAGACCCAGGTCACCATCGAGTACGACGGCGACAAGCCCGTCCGCCTCGACACCGTGGTCGTCTCCACCCAGCACGCGGCCGAGATCGACCTCAAGGAGATGCTCGCCCCCGACATCAAGGAGCACGTGGTCGACCCCGTGCTCGACGGTCTGGAGATCGAGACCGAGGGCTACCGGCTGCTGGTCAACCCGACCGGCCGCTTCGAGATCGGCGGCCCGATGGGCGACGCCGGCCTGACCGGCCGCAAGATCATCATCGACACCTACGGCGGCATGGCCCGCCACGGCGGTGGCGCGTTCTCGGGCAAGGACCCGTCCAAGGTCGACCGCTCGGCGGCCTACGCGATGCGCTGGGTGGCCAAGAACGTCGTCGCGGCCGGGCTGGCCGACCGGTGCGAGGTGCAGGTCGCGTACGCGATCGGCAAGGCGCAGCCGGTGGGTCTGTTCGTGGAGTGCTTCGGCACCGAGAAGCTGCCGGTGGAGCAGATCCAGGCCGCCGTGCTGCGCGTCTTCGACCTGCGTCCGGCCGCGATCATCCGCGACCTCGACCTGCTGCGCCCGATCTACTCCGAGACCGCCGCCTACGGGCACTTCGGCCGTGAGGGCTTCTCCTGGGAGTCCACCGACCGCGCCGAGGCCCTTCGGACGGCTGCCGGTCTCTGACCTATTCGGTCTCTGAACTACTCGGATTCTGGTTTCGTGCAGGTGCCGCATTCGGCCCTTTTGGGGGTTGGGTGCGGCACTTGTCGTCGGCTGGGGTGGTTCGGTGCGGGCGTTCGCCTGGTCTCTTGAGGGCCGCAGCTCGCGGGTGGCTGCTGAACTCTTGGGGAGCGGCGGGCTTGTCGGTGGCTGCTGATCTCTTCAGGGGCGGCAGGCTCGGTAGTGACTGCTGATCTTTTGAGGAGCGGCGGGCTCGCGGGTGACTGCTGGGGTGACGCTCTCTTCTGCCGCGTCTGCGGCCCGGTGACGATCTCAGGTTGGTTTCGTGGGCGTCGGCGGTCGGCGGTCGCTGAGCGTCGAGGGCTCGTTGGCCATGATCGTTGGCCATGATCGTTGGCCGTGCTCTGTGGGCGTGCTCTGTGGGCGTCGGGGGCTCGTTGGTCTTGCCCGGTGTGGGGCGCGGTGAGGCGGCTTCTGGTGGGGGCCGCGGTTCTTTGGTGAGGGCGGGCTTGTCCGTCTTCGTGAGGCCGTTTCCGGGCGGGTCTGGCGGTGGGCGCGGTTCTGCGTGCTTGTCGCGGCTTGTGCGCTCCCCTTGTGCTGTTCGGGCTGGTGGGGGAGTGGGTGGCCGGCGGGGGCGGTGCGGGGCTGTGCGCCGGTGGTGTGGGGATGGCGGGGCGCGGGGTCTGGTAGACGTTAGTGCGTGACCCACTCCGACGACGCCCTCCTGCCGCTCGACGCCGTGCGGCCTCCTGCGTCGTCCAAGGACACCAAGGGGGCGGTGGTCGCGGCGCCCGAGCGGCCCGTCGCGCGGGTGGTCGTGGACAGCCCGCTGCCGCACCTCGACCGGCCCTTCGACTACCTGGTGCCCGCCGCCATGCACGAGGCGGCCCGGCCGGGGGTGCGGGTGCGGGTGCGGTTCGCGGGCAAGCTGATCGACGCGTTCCTGCTGGAGCGGGTGGACGAGAGCGACCATGAGGGCAAGCTGACGCCGCTCGAACGGGTGGTCTCGCCCGAGCAGGTGCTCACGCCGGAGATCGCCGGTCTGGCCCGCGCGGTGGCCGATCGTTACGCGGGTACCCTCACCGACGTCCTGCGCCTGGCCATTCCACCGCGCCACGCCAAGGCCGAGGCGGAGGTTCCGCCCCCCGCCGACCCGCCTCCCGCAGACCCGCCCCCCGCCGAATCGCCCGCCGCTGACCTGTCCACCGCCGGCTTGTCCACCGCCGGCCTGTCCACCGCTGACCGGTCCGCCACTGACCCGTCTCCCGCTGACCCGTCTTCCGTCGACTCGTCCGCCGCCTCCGCCGACCCGCCCCTCGCCGACCCGCCCCTCGCCGGCCCGCCCCTCGCCGAATCGCCCGCCGCCGATCTGGCCCCGGAGGCCGCTCCCTCCGGTGAGGCGGCGCAGAGCGCTTCCCCGGCCGTGGACCGAGCCGTCGCGAGTGCGTCTCCCGTCGCGGCCCAGGCGGCTGAGCCTGGGGCTCCGGCCGCGGCCCGAGCTGCCGGGAGCGGGGTTCCCGACATCGTCCGGGCCACCGGGAGCGAATCTGCCGCCGTCGCGGTCGCACAGGTCGGCTCGGGTGCGCCTGCCGCGATCGGGGGAGCGCGAGACGTGGGGGGCTCGTCCTTCTCCGGACGGGGGCTGGAGCCGCCGGCCCCGATGGACGGGAGGGCCGAGCAGGACGGCACCCCGCGCCGGGTCGCGACCCGACCGGCGGAGGCCCTCGCGCGCGGACGGACGGCGTCCCGTCCGGAGCACATGAACGGGACGGACACCCCCGAACGGGCGGCAGAGGGCCGCAAGAGCGCCTGGGACGCCTACCCGACCGGCCCCTCCTTCCTGGACGCCCTCCGCCACGGCCGCGCCCCCCGCGCCGTGTGGTCCGCGCTGCCCGGCGCCACGGGATGGGCCGGAGCCATGGCGGAGGCGGTGCTCGCCACCCTCGACGGCGGGCGCGGAGCGGTCCTCGTGGTGCCCGACGGCAAGGACGTCGCGCTGGCGGACGCCGAGTTCGAGCGGCTGCTCGGCCCCGGCAGGCATGTGGCGCTCACGGCCGACCTCGGACCCGCCGAGCGGTACAGGCGATGGCTGAAGGTCCTCAGAGGCCAGGTGCGCGCCGTCGTGGGCACCCGGGCCGCCATGTTCGCCCCCGTCGCGCAGCTCGGCCTGGTGGCCATCTGGGACGACGGCGACGACCTGCACGCCGAACGCCTGGCCCCCTACCCCCACGCCAGGGAGGTCCTCGGCCTGCGCGCCCACCGGACGGGCGCGGCCATGCTGATCGGCGGCTACGCGCGTACGGCCGAGGCCACCCAGCTCATCGCCGCGCGCTGGGCGAGGCCGATCGTGGCGGCCCGCACGACGATCAGGAGCCTGGCCCCGCGGGTGCGTCCCGCCGGTGAGGACGCCGAGCTGGCCAAGGACCAGGCGGCCCGGCAGGCGAGGCTGCCCAGCCTGGCCTGGCGGGCGCTGCGCCAGGGGCTGGAGAGCGGGCCGGTGCTGGTCCAGGTGCCCAGGCGCGGCTACCTGCCGGCGCTGGCCTGCCGCCACTGCCGCGCCCCGGCGCGCTGCGTCCTGCCGCCCACCAGGATCGCCCCACAGCTGGCCGCGCCGGTCCCCGGCGGCCGGCAGACGGCGGCTCTCGGCGCGGCGGAGCCGGACGCCGGAGCTCTGAGCACCCTCACGGACGCGACGGGCGGGACGCCGGAAGGTCACGGGAGCGGCGAGTCGCTGTGCCACGGGCCGCTCGCGCTCAGAGCCGGGCACGCCGCCCCCTACTGCCGCTGGTGCGGCCGGGTGGACGCCGACTGGCGGTGCCCGTCCTGCGGCAGCCCCCGGCTGCGGGCGGTCGTCACCGGGGCCCGGCGCACCGCCGAAGAGCTGGGGCGAGCCTTCCCGTCGGTGCAGGTGCGCACCTCGGGCCGCGACGGCGTGCTGGCCGGCGTGCCCGCCACGCGCGCCCTCGTGGTCGCCACGCCCGGCGCCGAGCCGGTGGCCGAGGGCGGCTACGCGGCGGCGGTGCTGCTCGACGGATGGGCGCTGCTCGGCCGGGCCGACCTGCGGGCGGGGGAGGAGACGCTGCGCCGGTGGATGAACGCCGCCGCGCTGCTGCGGCCCTCCGCCGAGCTGGTGGTGCTCGGGGACGCCGGGCTGCCGTCCGTGCAGGCGCTGCTGCGGTGGGACCCGATCACGCACGCCGAGCGCGAACTGGGCGACCGGGCCGAGCTCGGGTTCCCGCCCGCCGTGCGGATGGCGACGCTGACGGGTTCGGCGAGCGCCGTCCGGCAGATGCTGGACGAGGTGCGCCTCCCGCCGGATGCCCAGGTGCTGGGCCCGGTCCCGGTCGACGAGTCGGGCCTGGAACGGGCCATGATCCGGGTACGCCGCGGCGGCGGGGCGGCGTTGTCGGCCGCGCTCAAGGGGGCCAGTGGGGTGCGTGCGGCGCGTAAGACACCAGATGTCGTGAGGGTGAGTGTCGACCCACTCGACCTGATTTAGACCGTTTCCCCGATTCGCTCATCTGTTGGTCAGCCGTTAGCGTGCCCCTGTGTCGATCGAATGGGTGAACCAGGCCATCGACGACCTGCGCGCATGGGGGCGCGCGCGGGAAGT
The DNA here is from genome assembly GCF_053601695.1 of Nonomuraea sp. NPDC004702. Lineage (NCBI taxonomy): Bacteria > Bacillati > Actinomycetota > Actinomycetes > Streptosporangiales > Streptosporangiaceae > Nonomuraea > Nonomuraea sp. NPDC004702. The sequence goes on along the minus strand of NZ_JBSGCE010000012.1, from coordinate 15,246 downwards.
CGAAGTGGACGCGGACGAGGTCCGCCTGCTCTGCGACTACGCCAGCGACTATCTCAACGTCAACGAACTGCGCGACTTCACGCCGGAGACCTTCGACGAGCTGCTGCTGTCCATCTACCCGCGCAAGGTCATCGCGCCGCCCGAGAGCGCGCCCGAGACCGTGGCGGCCGCTCGCACGCTGGTGGACTACCTCGGCGAGGCCGGTCACGCCAGCCCGGCCACCGTGGCCGGCATGCGGGCCCGGCTCGACGACATCGGCCCCCGCATGCCCGAGGCGCTGGCCGACCCGGCCAACTTCGGCATGGCCAAGAGCCTGTTCAGCTCGATCGGGCCCGAATCGCTCGAACAGGCGGTGCCGATCCCGTCCGGGGAGCTGCCCGACCTGGGCGAGGCGCCGTGCGACTGTCCGGGCTGCACCCCGCTGCCCGCCGTCCGGCTGGCCTCGGAGGAGGAGCTGACCGAGGCGCTGCGGACCGTTCCGAAGCTGGCCGGCGGCCCCCCACCGGGCGACGGCGAGCCGCTGGACGCCTGGGCCGAGACCGTGGCCCGGCTCCTGGAGGACGACACCGGCGGCGAGATCACCGGCCACGCCGAGCTCGACGAGGGCCTCTACGACCTGTTCGACATGCTCTACCGACTCCAGACGCCGGTGCCGCTCCAGGTCGTCGCCGACTACCTGGAGGAGGTCTCGGGCGAGGGCGGCATCGACGTGGCCGGGGCGCTCGACCGGCTGGCCGGGTGGGGCATGGTCCGCCTCGACGGCGAGGCGGCCGAGCTGACGCCGCTGGCGGTCTGGGGGCTGCGCGAGCACTACCTCTCGCTCGGCCTCGACGCCCCGGTCGCCCCCGACCTGGGCGAGGCCGACGCGCGCGGCCTCATCGAGGGGCTGCTCGAAGGGCTGCCCGCCGAGCTGGCCGAGCAGGACATCTCCCGCTGGCTGTCCGGCCGCGCGCCGGGCGAGGCCGCGGCCGAGCTGCTGACCGCCGCCTCCGGCGCGCCCGCCGTGGCCCGCGGCATCGCGATCACCATCGTCGACCGGCTGGGCGCCGAGGCCGAGCCGCAGGTGCGCGACCACCTCGACGACCAGGAGTTGCGCCCGCACGTCATACACTGGCTGGCCGCACGTGGTCTCGGCGCGCCGCCGCTCACCCAGGACGAACTGCTGTGGGTCAGCGTCGACATGCTCGCCCTGGCGATGCCCGCCGCGCGGGAGGATCCGGAGATCTTCGCCGAGAACATGGCGGCGTCCGGTCCGCCGGCCCATCTGATCGAGGAGATGTGGCGGGTCGACCACCCCGACGTCGTCGAGGTTCTGGAGCTGCTCGGACGCTCCATCCCCGACGACACGGTGGCCAAGGCGGCGCGCAAGGCGGCGTTCAAGGCGCGCTCCCGGGCCATCCGTTGAGTACGTCCTTGTGACTGCTGTGCAGTAAGTTTCCTGGGTGGCAAACAATGTCTTCGACCTCGCCGAGCTGCGCAAGCTGATCGATGAGCAGGCCGCCGTGCCTCCACGGCCACCTGAGGAGACCTCCGTGGAGCACGAGGCGCTGACCTTCCCGCCCGTCCTGCTGGCGAGCGACGCCGAGCTGGCCCGCGCGGTGCCCGCGGTGCCGCTCGTCGCCGACGCCATCCGCCTGACCGCCTGGACGGGCAGCCGCGAGGTGGGCGCCGACGGCATGCTCAGCGAGTCCGACGCCAGGGCCGCCGCGGAAGAGCTGGGGCTCCAGGAGTCGCGGCTGCGGCTCATCTGGATCGTCGCGGTCAACACCGGCCTGCTGCGCATCCTCGGCGGCCGGGCCTCCCGCGGCCCGCTGTCGATGCAGCTCACGGTCGAGGCCACGCTGGAGTTCTGGGACGGCGTGGTGATGGACGTCCTCGACCGCGCCGATGAGGGCCTGACCGGCTCCTCCGTGGTCGACGACCACCTGGCCGAGATGCTGGCCACGATCTACTCGGTGCGCTCCGGCGTCGCCGTGGGCAACCTGGCGAGGGGCATCCTGCAGTCGCACGAGGTCGCCTGCGCGCCCGGCCCGGTCGAGATGCGCAGGCTGGCCGCCGCGCTGCCGGCCGAGCTGCTGGAGGCGGTCTCGCTGCTGGCGTACTGCGGGCTGGTGGAGCAGACCGAGGCCGGGCGCACGGCGCTCACCCCGCTCGGGGTCTGGGCAGTCCGGCGCGACCTGCTGCGCGAGGGCCACGACGCGCCCACCGCCGCCGAGGTGCAGGTCTTCGCCGACCTGTCGGCCGCCGAGCTGGTCGAGGCGCTGGTGAAGGGCACCGCCACGCAGAGCGCCGTGGCGGGCTGGCTGGAGCGGCGGCCCCCCGAGGCGGCCGCCCGCGAGCTGATCGAGATCGCCGCCTCCGGCACCGCCGGGCAGCGCGGCGCGGTCGGCGCGATCCTGGAGGAGCTGGGCCCCGAGGCCGAGCAGCCCGTGCGGCAGGCGCTCGACCACCCGCTCATGCGCCGCTACGCCGCCTCCTGGCTGCACATCCGCGACCTGGATGCCCCGCCGCTCAGCCCCGAGGACCACACCTGGATCGCGGTCGACAACCTCGCCGCGCTCATGCACCTGTCCGGTCCGGCCGCGGGCCGCCTCGACATGCCCGAGCCCGGCGAAGACCTGATCAAGCTCGTGGGCGAGATGCCCGCGGTCGGCCACCCCGACACGCTGGCCGTGCTCGACATGCTCGCCGGCTCCCACGACGACCGGGCGGTGGCCAAGGCGGCGCGCAAGGCCGCGATGAAGGCCCGCTCCCTGCGCCACGACCGGCCGCCGGCCCACCGCCGGTAAACTGGGCTGATCCACGTTCGAGAACAGGAGTGAGCCCCTTGGCGATCCAGTCGATCCGGCTGTTCGGAGATCCGGTGCTGCGCACCCCGGCGGCCCCGGTCGTCGACTTCGACAAGGAGCTCCGCAAGCTGGTCAAGGACCTCACCGACACGATGATGGACGCCCCGGGCGCGGGCCTGGCGGCCCCGCAGATCGGCGTCGGCCTGCGGGTGTTCACCTACTACGTCGACGACCAGCTCGGCCACCTCATCAACCCCGACCTCGACCTGTCGGCCGACCTCGACGAGGAGGGCGAGGAGGGCTGCCTGTCCTTCCCCGGCCTGTCCTACCCGACGCCGCGCGCCGTCCGCGCCGTGGCCAAGGGCTTCGACATGCACGGCGAGCCGGTCACGCTGGAGGGCACCGACCTGATGGCCCGCTGCTTCCAGCACGAGACCGACCACCTCGACGGCATCCTGTTCATCGACCGCATGGACCCCAAACAGCGCAAGCTGGCCATGAAGGCGATCCGCGAGGCCGAGTGGAGCGGCCTGTCCGCCCCCGTGATCAAGATGTCGCCGCACGCCACCGGCGGAAGGGCGCTCTGACGATGCGGCTGGTCTTCGCGGGCACACCCGAGACGGCGCTGCCGTCGCTGCGCATGCTGATCGACTCGCCGCGGCACGAGGTCGTGGCCGTCATCACCCGTCCCGACGCCCAGTCAGGGCGGGGGCGCAAGGTCCACCCCTCGCCGGTGGCCGAGCTCGCGGAGGAGGCCGGCATCGAGGTGCTGCGCCCGGCCAAGGTCGGCGACCCCGCCTTCCTCGACACGCTGCGCGCGCTGGAGCCCGACTGCTGCCCGGTGGTGGCCTACGGCGCGCTGTTGCCGCAGTCGGCCCTCGACGTGCCCCGCCACGGCTGGATCAACCTGCACTTCTCGGTCCTGCCGGCCTGGCGCGGCGCGGCGCCCGTCCAGCACGCGGTGCTGCACGGCGACGAGATCACCGGCGCCACGACGTTCCAGATCGTCAAGGAGCTCGACGCGGGCCCGGTCTACGGCGTCGTCACCGAGGAGATCCTGACCCACGACACCAGCGGCTCCCTTCTCGAACGCCTGTCGGTCTCCGGCGCCGGCCTGCTGGCCGCCACGCTCGACGGCGTCGAGGACGGCGCGCTGGAGGCCCGTCCCCAGCCGCTCGACGGCGTGACGATCGCACCCAAGATCAACGTCGCCGACGCGCGGGTCGACTGGTCCAAGCCCGCCATGCGGGTCGACCGCCTGATCCGCGCCTGCACCCCCGGCCCGGGGGCGTGGAGCGAGTTCAGGGGCCAGCGGGTGAAGCTCGGCCCGGCGAAGGTCGCCGTCCAGGCCGACCGGCTCGCGCCCGGCCGGATCCTGGCCACGAAGAGCCACGTGCTCGTCGGCACCGCCACCGACCCGGTCGAGCTGGGCGAGGTGCAGCCGCAGGGCAAGCGGGCGATGGGGGCGGTCGAATGGGCGCGCGGCGTCCGGCTTGCGAGTGACGATGCCTTCGCGTGAACCCCGCCGGTCGCCGGCCGGCTCCACGGGCACCAGGCCCCGCGGGACGAACCGCCCGCGCCGCCCCGCCCGCGACCATGCCCGCAACGCCGCCTTCGACCTCCTGCGGGCCGTCGACGAGCGCGACGCCTACGCCAACCTGCTCCTGCCGCGCCTGCTGCGCGAGCGCGACATCCGCGGGCGTGACGCGGCGCTGGCCACCGAGCTGGCCTACGGCACGCTGCGCGGCCTCGGCACCTACGACGCGATCATCGAGATGTGCAGCGACCGGGCGCCCGACCCGGCCGTGCGCGACGCCCTGCGGCTGGGGGCCCACCAGCTCCTGCGCATGCGCGTCCCGCCGCACGCCGCCGTCGGCACCACCGTCGATCTCGTACGCCTGCGCATCGGCCAGGGCGCGGCCAAGTTCGTCAACGCGGTGCTGCGCAAGATCGGCTCGCGCGAGCTGGAGGACTGGATCCCCATCGTCGCGCCCGACTCCGACCAGGACCCGGTCGGCCATCTGGCCGTCGCCTACGGGCATCCCCGGTGGATCGTCTCGGCCTTCCGTGACGCGCTGGGCGGCGGCGGGGAGCTGGCCGACCTGCTCGACGCCGACAACGTCCGGCCGCTGGTGACGCTGGTCGCCCGGCCGGGGCGCAGCTCCGTGGCCGAGCTGGCCGAGTCCGGGGCCGCGCCCGGCCGTTACTCGCCGTACGCGGCCTACCTGCCTGAGGGCGACCCCGGGCAGATCGAGGCCGTGGCCGAGACCCGCGCGGCCGTCCAGGACGAGGCCAGCCAGCTCGTGGCGCTCGCCCTGACCCGCGTGCCGCTCGACGGCGAGGACGAGCTCTGGCTCGACATGTGCGCCGGGCCGGGCGGCAAGGCGGGCCTGCTCGACGCCGTCGCCACGTACGGTGACCTGGCGGGCCTCGACGGCGAGCGCCGTCCGGGCGACGGCGACGCGGCGAGCGACGGCGACGCGGCGAGCGGTGGCGGTGTGGCGAGCGGCGGCCCTGTGGCGTTCCCCGGTGGGGCGCGGGTGCTGGCCGCCGACGTGCAGTACCACCGGGCGCGGCTGGTCTGGCAGACCACCAGGACCGCCTCGGTCGTCACCGCCGACGGCACCGAACCCGCCTGGCGGCCCGGGGTGTTCGACCGGGTCATGCTCGACGCCCCCTGCACGGGGCTGGGCGCGCTGCGGCGGCGTCCGGAGGCCCGGTGGCGGCGCGACCCGGCCAGCATCGCCGAGCTGGGCGCGTTGCAGCGGCGGCTGCTCGGCACGGCCCTCGACGCCGTGCGCCCCGGTGGGGTGGTGGCGTACGTGACCTGCTCGCCGCACTTGGCCGAGACGCGCGTCGTGGTCGGCGACGTCATGGGGCGCAGGGGTGATGTGGAGCAGCTCGACGCGCGCGACTACCTGCCGGAGGTCGACGGGCTCGGCGACGGGCCGTACGCGCAGTTCTGGCCCCACCGCCATGGCACCGACGCCATGTTCCTCGCCCTCCTCCGCAAACGCCCCTGACCCCGCCCACCCCTCGCCCGCGAGCTGGGCGACTGCGTGGTGGGCGCCTGCGGTGAGCATCTGCGTGCTGGGTGTCTGCGTGCTGGACGCGCGCGTCCCGGACCCGCCTGCTGGACCGCCGCGTGCCGGGCGCGTCGCTGGGCGCCCGGCCGCCCCTCGCCTGTGTGCTGGGCGTCCGCGTGCTGGGCGCCTGTGCTGGGCGTCTGCGTGCTGGACTCCCGCGTGCCGGGCGCTCACGCGTTGGGCGCCCGGCCGCTCCTCTCCCGTCCCTTGCCCGTGTGGAGGCGGGGGTGGCGTGGTGGGAGGGGGCGTCGAGGGGGAGCGGAGCGTTCAATAGACTGGCGCATCATGGCCGTACAGATCTCGCCCAGCATCCTCGCCGCCGACTTCGCGCGGCTGGCCGACGAGGCCGCCGCCGTGCCGAACGCCGACTGGCTGCACGTGGATGTCATGGACTACCACTTCGTGCCCAATCTCACCCTCGGGCTGCCCGTGGTGGAGTCCCTGCGCAAAGCCACCCAGACGCCCCTCGACTGCCACCTCATGATCGCCGACCCCGACCGCTGGGCCCCCCAGTACGCCGAGGCCGGGGCGGGCAGCGTGACCATCCACGCGGAGGCGTCCAAGGCGCCGGTGCGGACGTTGCGCGAGATCCGGTCGCTCGGCGCCAGGGCGGGTCTCGCGCTCAACCCGGCCACGGCGGTGGAGCCGTTCGAGGGGCTGTTCGGTGAGATCGACATGCTGCTGCTGATGACGGTCGAGCCCGGGTTCGGGGGGCAGAAGTTCCTCGACATGGTGCTGCCGAAGGTGCGGGCGGCGCGGGCGATGATCGAGCGGCACGGCGGGTCGGTCTGGCTGCAGGTCGACGGGGGTGTGACGGCCGAGACGATCGAGCGCTGCGCGGAGGCGGGCGCTGACGTGTTCGTGGCCGGCAGCGCGGTCTACGGGGCCGACGACCCGGTGGCCGCCATCGACGCCCTCCGCGCCGCCGCCACCCGCTGACCCTCCCTCGGCACTCGCCCAAGGTTCCCCGGCACTAGCCTGACGTTCCCGGGCACTAGCCTGACGTTCCCGGGCACTAGCTTGACGTTCCCGGGCACTTGCCGACCGTTCCCGCCGCCCGCTGACCCTTCCCCGTCTACCGCTGCCCCTTCCCGCCACGGGCGTGCCCCGCGCGCTCCCGTGGCCCTTCCGCCCCTCAGCGAGGTGTGGCCGGCGGCAGGGGCGTGTGCTTCCTTCGCCTCACCACGAGGCGTGCGCCGCACTGGGCGGAACCCCGCGACGCCCGCCAGGCACTCCCGCGGCCTCTCCGCGAGGCCCGCACCACAGTCCTGCCGCCGCGCCTCGGACCACTGGGGTCCGGGCCCGCTCGGGGCGCGCGCGCCCACCGGGGCACGCGCTCACTGAAGCTGCGGGCCAGAGGAGTTGCATGCCCACTGGGGTGCAGGCCCACCAGGAGTGCAGGCGGGTTCGGGGTGCAGGTCCACTCGGTGGTAGGCCCGCTCGGGTGCAGGCCGGCCCAGGAAGGCGCAGGCCCACTTGAGGTGCAGGGCCGCCCGGAGGTGCGGGCCCCACTGGGGAGTCCAGGAGCTCGGGTGCAGGTCCGCTCGTGCAGGCCCGCTCGGGGGGCAGGTCCGCTCGGAGGGTAGGCCCGCCCGGGGTGCAGGCTCAGGGGAGTGCAGGCGCTCTAGGGGGCCTCACCGGGGGGGCAGGCCGGCTCGTGCAGGTTCGCTCGGAGGGTAGGCCCGCCCGGGGTGCAGGGCTCAGGGGAGTGCAGGTGCTCTGGGGGGCCTCACCAGGGGTGCAGACCCGCTCGGGTGCGGATCGGCCCAGGAAGGCGCAGGCCCATTTGAGGGTGTGCAGGGCCGCCCGGGGTGTAGGCCCCCTGGGGAGTGCAGGAGCTTGGGGTGCCGGTCCGCTGGGGGCGCAGGTTCGCTCGGGGGTGGAGGTCCGCTCGGGGTGTGGATCCGCTCGGGGGTGAAGGCTCGCTCGGGGTGTGGGTCCGCTCAGGGGGGCGGGGCCAGGGGAGTGCAGGCCCGCTTGGGGGTGGAGGTCCGCTCGGGGCGAGCCCATTCCGAGGTGCGGGGCTCGCTGAGGGGTGTGGGCCTGCTGGAGGGGCGGGAGCCGCTGGGGGCGGGTCCGGTCTGGGGCGGAGGGGCCGGAAGCCGGGGTGGTGAGCGGAGCGTGAGCGTGGGGGGATCGTCCCGGGGACGCCTTCGGGGCGGGCGGCAGCGTGCCCTCGGACCGACCCGCCTCGGCCACCCGCCTGAGATCAAAAGCCGCGACATCGCGAAATATCAATCCCCAGCCTATTGATCAGTATGACGTGCGTCACTTCGGGATTGGGTTATTTTTTGTCAGGATTCTGTGACATACGCCGATCCGATAGCGCGCGTTACCGATCTTGGTAGGGCACGTTTCCCCAGGTCAACACCCCTGTAGAGCGGTGATCGACGAGGAGCCGCCACCGTGCTTAGTGACCCTACCGTTATGTCGAACTATTGCTGACTGTGATGTTTGGCTAGATATCCTGCGTTTTGATCGCCGTTCCGCGTCATGACTTTTCGCGGCGTAAGACGGTCTTTTTCCATTGCGGGGGTCTTCTCCTACCGGGGTTTCCGGGCCCTCGTTCAGTGCGAACGGAGGGTAATGGGCAAGTACCTGCTCCGCAGGTTGGCGATCAATCTGATCTTGGTCGCGATCGCGGCCAGCTTGGCTTACATGCTCGCCGCGACGACCATGAACCCCCGCGGCGCGTATGAAGGCCGCCAGCCTCCTGTCGCCGAGGAAGTCATCGACGCCACCCTCGACAGCTACAACCTCAACGACAAGACGCCCGTCCTGGAGCGCTACGCGACCTGGGCCAAGGGCGTCGTCACGGGTGACTTCGGCAAGACCTGGAACGGCGGTTCGGTCAACGACGAGATGGGCCGGCGGATCTTCGTCAGCCTCCGGCTGCTGCTGGTGGGCACGATCCTCGGGTTCGTCTTCGGAGTGGCGCTCGGCGCCCTGTCGGCGATCAAGCAATACCGGGTGACCGACCGGGTGATCGGCGTCGGCTCGTTCGTGATCATGGCGATTCCGGTGTTCGTGCTGGCCACGCTGCTGGCGATCAGCGCCTACAACCTCAACCGCGGCCTCGGCTTCACGTTGATCGAGTTCACCGGCGAGTACAACCCCAAGCTGTCCGGCTGGGACCAGTTCACCAACCGGCTGAACCACCTGATCCTGCCGACCATCTCGCTCAGCCTGGGCTCGATCGCCTTCTACAGCCGCATCCAGCGCAACATGATGCTGGACGTGCTCGGCCAGGACTTCGTCCGCACCGCCATGGCCAAGGGCCTGCGGCGCAGGACGGCCCTGATCAAGCACGCGCTGCGCACCGCGCTGATTCCCGCGGCCACGTACTTCGCCTTCGCCTTCGGCACGATGCTCACCGGCGCCACCTTCACCGAGAAGATCTTCGCCTGGAACGGCATGGGCGCCTGGCTGGTCGACTCGATCAACCAGAACGACGTGAACTCGGTGGCCGCGGTCAGCATGTTCGCCTCCGTCTGCGTCCTGTTCGCCGGCTTCCTGTCGGACCTGCTGGTGGCGGCCCTCGACCCTCGAGTGCGGGTGAGCTAAGTGCGTTCCAAGGTTGTTCTCGGGCGGATGCTGCGCAACCGGCAGGCCCGCTACGGCTTCATCGCCCTCGTGCTGCTGGTGGCGCTGGCCTACATCGGCCCCCTGTTCGGCGCCTACGACTGGACGGACAAGGACTTCCTCGCCTTCCTGTCGGCCCCGTCGTCCGACCACTGGTGGGGCACCACCACGATCGGCCAGGACATGTACGCCGTCACCCTGCGCGGCATGCAGAAGTCGATCATCATCGGCCTGCTCGTGGCGCTCATCTCGACCGGCCTGGCCGCCATTGTCGGCGCCTTCGCCGGGTACTTCGGCGGATGGGTGGACCGCGTCCTCATGTGGGGCGTGGACCTGCTCCTCGTCCTGCCCAGCTTCCTGATCATCGCGATCGCCTCGCCGCGCCTGCGCGGCGCCTCCTGGCTCTGGTTCGTGGTCCTGCTGGCGGCGTTCGCCTGGATGATCACCTCCAGGGTGGTGCGCAGCATGACGCTCTCGCTCCGTGAGCGCGAGTACGTGCAGGCGGCCGTCTACATGGGCATCCCCCGCTGGAAGATCATTTTCCGGCACATCGTGCCGAACCTGTCCTCCTTGCTGATCATCGACGCCACCCTCAACGTGAGTGGCGCGGTCATCGGCGAGGCCGCGCTGTCCTTCTTCGGCTTCGGCATCCAGCCGCCCGACGTCTCGCTCGGCACGCTGATCGCCGAGGGCTCCCGCAACGCCACCGGCTACCCCTGGCTGTTCGCCTTCCCCGCCGGGCTCCTGGTGCTGCTGGTCCTGAGCATCAACCTCATCGGAGACGGCCTGCGCGACGCACTCGACCCGGGGAGCAACTCATGAGCATCCTGGAGGTTCAAGACCTCACCGTGACGTTCCCGGGCGGCATCGAGGCCGTGCGCGGCGTCAGCTACGAGGTCGCCCGCGGCGAGGTCCTGGGCATCGTGGGCGAGTCCGGTTCGGGCAAGTCCGTCACATCCCTGGCGATCATGGGCCTGCTGCCGCGCGCCGCCCAGATCAGCGGCTCGGTCAAGCTCCACGGCCAGGAGCTGATCGGGATGAAGGAAGACGACCTGGTCAAGGTCCGCGGCAAGTCGATGAGCATGATCTTCCAGGATCCGCTGTCGGCCTTCACGCCCGTCTACACGATCGGCGACCAGATCTCCGAGGCGCTGCGCGTCCACCAGAAGCTGGGCAAGGACAAGGCCGCCAAGCGCGCCGTCGAACTGCTCGACCTGGTCGGCATCCCGCACCCGGACGTGCGGGCCAAGGCGTTCCCGCACGAGTTCTCCGGCGGCATGCGCCAGCGCGCGATGATCGCGATGGCCATCGCCAACGACCCCGACCTGCTGATCTGCGACGAGCCGACCACCGCGCTCGACGTGACCATCCAGGCCCAGGTGCTGGAGGTGCTCAAGACCGCCCAGCGCGAGACGGGCGCCGGCATCGTCATGATCACGCACGACCTGGGCGTCGTCGCGGGCATGGCCGACCGGGTGCTGGTCATGTACGCCGGCAAGCCGGTCGAGCAGGGCAACGTCGACGACATCTACTACCGGCCGCGGATGCCGTACACGATGGGACTGCTCGCCTCGATCCCCAGGATCGACGGCGAGGAGGGGCCGCTGGTGCCGATCGAGGGCAACCCGCCCTCCCCGGCGGCGCTGCCGCCGGGCTGCCCGTTCGCGCCGCGCTGCCCGATGAAGATCGACTCGTGCGACGACGAGGAGCCCCCGCTCACCGACGTCGGCGGCGGCAGGCACGTCGCCTGCATCCGCTCCCGCGAGATCGAGTACAAGGGCCTGACCGGCACGGACGTGTTCCCGGTCCCGGTCATCCCGGTCAGCGAGGTGGTCCGCGTGCCGCGCGAGCAGCGCGCGACCGTGCTGGAGCTGGACAACCTCATCCGGCACTACCCGCTGATGAAGGGCGCGGTGTTCAAGCGCCGCGTCGGCACCGTGCACGCCGTGGACGGCATCAGCTTCGACATCGCCGAGGGCGAGACGCTGGCCCTGGTCGGCGAGTCGGGCTGCGGCAAGACCACGACCCTGCAGCAGATCATGCAGCTCGCCCCGCCGCAGAGCGGCCGGATCGTCGTGCTCGGCCAGGACAGCGCCAAGCTCGGCCCGTCCGGGCGCAAGGCGCTCAGGGGCGACCTGCAGATCGTCTTCCAGGACCCGATGGCGGCGCTCGACCCGCGCATGCCGGTCGGCGACATCATCGCCGAGCCGCTGCGCGCCCACGGGCGCAAGAACGTCAAGCAGCGGGTCGCCGAGCTGCTCGAACTGGTGGGGCTGGCGCCCGAGTACGCCGAGCGCTACCCGCAGAGCTTCTCCGGCGGCCAGCGCCAGCGCATCGGCATCGCCCGCGCCCTGGCCCTGGAGCCCAAGCTGCTCGTCCTGGACGAGCCGGTCTCGGCACTGGACGTGTCCATCCAGGCCGGCGTGATCAACCTGCTGGACGAGCTGAAGAACACCCTGGGGCTGTCGTACCTGTTCGTGGCGCACGACCTGGCCGTGGTCCGGCATCTGGCCGACCGCGTCGCGGTCATGTACCTCGGCAGGATCGCCGAGATCGGCACGGTCGAGGAGGTCTACGACCGCCCCGCGCACCCCTACACGCAGGCGCTGCTGTCAGCGATCCCGCTGCCCGACCCCGAGATGGAGCGCACGCGCAAGCGGATCCTGCTCGAAGGCGACCTGCCCAGCCCGGCCGACCCGCCATCGGGTTGCCGGTTCCGCACGCGCTGCCCCAAGTTCGCCCTCCTCACCGAGGCCGAACGCCGGCGCTGCGTGGACGAAGAGCCCTCGGTTGCCCGGCTCGCGACCGCCGTGGACCACGGCGCCGCCTGCCACTACGCGGAGGAAGTCGAGGTCATCACGGCCTCGGACGATCAGGAGGAAAAGTGAAGGTTCGTTACCGGGCGGCGGCGGGAATCGCCGTCCTCGCCATGGCCGCGGCGGCTTGTGGCGGTGGTGGCGGCGAGGCCAAGAAGCCGAGCGCCGAGCAGTCGCAGCAGGCTCAGCAGCAGATGTCGCAGACCCCTGGCATCGCGATCAACCCCGTCCCGTACGAGCAGGTCAAGGACGGCGGCACGCTCACCCTCTCGGTCGGCCAGTGGCCGAGCCAGTGGAACGGCAACCACGTCGACGGCAACCAGCGCGACACGGCGGACATGCTGGACTCGCTGATGCCGCAGCTGATGGTCGCCGACTCCGAGGCCAACTTCAAGGCGAACCCCGACTACCTCACCGACGTCAAGATGGACCTGTCGTCGGGCAAGCAGGTCGTCACCTACACGCTGAACGAGAAGGCCCAGTGGTCGGACGGCACGCCGATCACCTGGAAGGACCTCGAGGCGGCGTGGAAGGCCAACAGCGGCAAGGACAAGAAGTTCAAGCCGGCCTCCACCGACGGCTGGGACCGCATCGAGTCGGTCACCAAGGGTGACAGCGACAAGGTCGCCGTCGTGACGTACGGCAAGAACTACCCCGAGTGGATGGGGCAGTTCTCCCGCTCGCCGCACCTGTACCCGGCCTCCCACATGGAGACCCCGGAGAAGTACGAGAAGGACTACCTGCAGAAGATCCCGGTCACCGCCGGGCCCTTCAAGGTCGAGAGCATCAACGAGGGCACCAAGACCCTGACCGTGGTGCGCGACGACAAGTGGTGGGGCCGCAAGGCCAAGCTCGACAAGGTCATCTTCCGTACCATCGAGACGCCCGCCGCGCAGGTCAACGCCTTCGCCAACGGCGAGCTCGACGCGGTGGAGATCCCGCCGGGCAGCCCGGCCGACCTCAAGCGCGCCAAGGAGGTCCCGAACGTCGACGTCCGCAAGGCGCTCAGCCCGAACTGGCGGCACATCACCGTCAACAACCAGAGCGAGTTCCTGAAGGACAAGTCGGTCCGCCAGGCCGTCGCGTACGCGATCAACCGTGACGTGATCACGCAGTCCGACCTCAAGGACATGGACTGGCCGCTGCAGACGCTGGGCAACCACGTCTTCATGAACAACCACAAGGCGTACGTCGACAACTCCGGCGAGCTGGGCAAGTACAACCTGCCCAAGGCCAAGGAGCTGCTCGACGCGGCCGGCTGGAAGCAGGAGGGCGACGTCCGCAAGAAGGACGGCAAGGAGTTCTCGCTGAACTTCGTCGTCCCGGCGGGCCTGCCGTACGCCAAGACCGAGGGCGAGCTCACCCAGGCCATGCTCAAGGAGGCCGGGATCAAGCTGACGATCCGCCCGGTCCCCGATGACAAGTTCTTCACCGACTACATCATCAAGGGCGACTTCGACCTGGTGCCGTTCTCCTGGATCGGCACGCCGCTGCCTCTCGGCGGCCTGCCGCAGATCTACAAGACCGGCTCCGAGTCGAACTTCCCCAAGGGCAGCGACCCGGCGCTGGACGCCGCGATCGACGCCGCGGTCAGCGAGATGGACCCGACCAAGGCCTACGAGCTGGCCAACGCGGCCGACAAGCTGATCTGGGACCAGGTGCACACCATCCCGCTGTACCAGCGTCCTGACATCCAGGCCACCAAGAAGACGCTGGCCAACTACGGCGCCTTCGGCTACCAGGCCGCCGACTACACGGCGATCGGCTTCACCGGCTGATCTCCGTAGCCTCGACGAAAGCCCCCGGCCGGTTCCCGGCCGGGGGTTTTTGGCATGCTTTGTCGCCCCACTGGGTAACTGTTCACTTATGGACGACGACTATGGGATCTTCGGCCCCGAGTCGGTGACCTGGCGGGTGATGGGGGAGCCGATCCAGCTCGTCGGCGGCTTCCGCGCGCTGCTGATGCAGGGGCTGCACCCCAGGGCGATGCGCGGCGTGCTGCAGAACTCGGCGCTGCTCGACCCGGCCGAGGCGTGGTCGCGCTTCCTGCGGACCAGCGAGTTCGTCCGGGTGCGCACGTACGGCACGCGCGCGGAGGTGGAGCGGGCCGGCCGCCGGGTGCGCAAGATCCACGCCACGCTGACCGCCCGCGACCCCGACACCGGCGAGACCTACCACCTCGACGACCCCGAGGCGCTGCGCTGGGTGCACGTCGGCGAGGTCGACTCCTACCTGACGGTGGCCCGCCGCGCCGGCGTGCGGCTGTCCGACGCCGACGCCGACCGGTTCGTCGCCGAGTGGCGGCGCGCCGCCGAGGTCGTGGGCCTGGACGGGGACGACGTGCCGGGCTCGGTGGCCGAGCTGCGCGCCTACATCGACGGCCGGCGTCCGGGGCTGCGGCTGGTGCCCGAGGCGGCCCATCCGCTGCGGCTGTCGCTGCACACGCCGCTGCCCGGCGCGCTGTCCGCGCTGCGGCCCGCCGTGCCCGCGCTGACCGTGCTGGCCCTGGCCACGCTGCCGCGCTGGGCCCGCCGCCTGTACGGCCTGCCCGCCACGCCGGTCGGCGACCTGTGGGCCTCGGCCACGCTGCGCGCCCTGCACACCGGCATCGGCCTCGTCCCCGAGCAGGTCCGCTACGCGCCCTCGGCCCGCCGGGCCCGCAAGTTGATGGCCGCCTGAGCGAGCGCTTGTTCAAATAGCACGGGGGCGGTCGCGCTTTCCGTAATCGGCATGGCAAACTGGTACAAGAAGAGAGCTAGCGTGCTCCGGGGTCGGTGAAAGTCCGAACCGGCGGTTACAGTCCGCGACCCGGCCGATGCCATCGGCCGGTTGACCTGGTGAAATTCCAGGACCGACGGTTAAAGTCCGGATGGGAGGAAGCGCGCGAGGTGTCCGGCGTCCCAGCCGGGCGCCTGACGTGGTGCCGTGCCGGCACCCGAAAACCCCCCGGGGCCCGCCGTGGCTTGAAGCTAC
>NZ_JBSGCE010000011.1:194787-214222 GCF_053601695.1 Nonomuraea sp. NPDC004702 | reverse complement strand
GGCACTGAAGGACGACCCCGGCCTGCTGGCCCCCCTGAAGCTGCACTACCTGCGCTGGGCTGGAATTAAGTCGCGCCCCGCTTCCGGGACAACCCCTCTAACTTACCAGCTCATTCAGACCGCTCTGAACCGTCTTGAATGAACCAGAAGGAAGTGGGATTTGCCGGGCTTCTGTTGAGGCTCTTGCGAGCCCCTCGGCCGCCCTGCGCGAAGCAACTCTAGCAGTCTCCCGCGCGTACTTCGCGCCACACAGGTAATCGTAGGGTCCTTCCCTCGTCACAAGATCGTCAAACCTTGGTCATCGCCGTCCGTACGACACCCGAAGTCAAGCGGTCAGCAAGTCATCCGCAATCGTGCCTCGGTACGAAGGTAGCCACGAGCAGACTGCGCTCTCGGAGGTGCCCGCCATGACCCGCTCGGAGTTCGACGACATCCGTGCCTTCCTCGCCGACCCGGCGACCCATGCGGGAGACCTCCTGCGCATCGCCCGGACGCTGATCGACGACCTCGAACAGGCCCGTGTGCGCGAGGCCGTCCTGCGTACCCATTACCTGCGGCTGCTCACGGCGGCGCGGACGACCATGGCCGCGGACATGGTCGGCGCGCCCGACCCGCTCGCCTTCCTCACGCGCGAGCTGGCCGAGCGCGGTCAGCTGCCCGAGGACGAGGACGCCGTGCGGCAGATCCTGTCCGACGCCCGTACGGCTGAGGCGCTGCTCGCCCGCATGCACGAGGAGCAGCAGCAACAACCGCCGGTCGTGCGGATGCGCGGGATGCGCCTGCGGCGGTGCGTCGGTGCGCACCGGACGCTCCCCCGTTGAGCCGGCCAGCCCAGTCATTGCTCGCTCAGGGCTGATTCCCCAGGGGCTCAGGCTTCGACCGGATGAGGACTGTGGCCATACCCGGTCTTGGCTACCCGGCTGTAAGACTGCGCGTATGTGGCAACGTGGGCTGAACTGGTCGGCAATCATCCTGGTCGGGATATTTGGTCTGATGTGGATCGGTGTTGTGATCTATGCGGATCAGACGTCTTCGCTGTGGGTGCGTGCCGCTCAGGTGCTCTTCGGGGCCTTGCTGCTCGGGTGGGCCGTGCTCAAGGCGGTCGTCCTGGCCAGGGATCAGGAGGGCTGAAACCGGTATCCCATTCCGGGCTCGGTCAGCAGGTGAACGGGGTGGGCCGGGTCGCGTTCGAGCTTGCGGCGCAGTTGGGCCATGTACTGGCGCAGGTAGTGCGTCTCCTTCAGGTAGCCGACGCCCCACACCTCCGTCAGCAACTGCCGCTGGCTGATCAGTTTGCCGGGATTGCGAAGCAGGATCTCCAGGAAGTGCCACTCCGTCGGGGTCAGCCGTACGCCACCTGAGATCGTCTTGCCTGCCAGGTCGATCACGTGATCACCCAGCCGCACCGTCGCGGGTTCCTCTTCGTGCTGGTTCGTGCGGCGGGTCACCGCGCGGATGCGGGCCAGCAGCTCGTCGATGCCGAACGGCTTGGTGACGTAGTCGTCGGCTCCGGCGTCGAGGGCGTCCACCTTGTCCGTGCTGTCGGTACGTCCCGACAACACGATGATCGGAACCTTCGTCCAGCCGCGCAGCCCCTGGATCACCTCGACGCCGTCCAGATCGGGCAGGCCGAGGTCGAGGACGACCAGGTCGGGGTGCCAGTCAGCGGCCTGGCGCAGCGCCGATGCGCCGTCCGGGGCGACCGCGACCTCGTAGTGCCTGGCCGCCAGGTTGATGCGCAGAGCACGCAGGATCTGGGGCTCATCGTCGACGACGAGCACGCGGGTCACAGGGCCCTCCTCAGTGAGACCGTCATGGTGAGCCCTCCTCCGGGGGTGTCCTCAAGGAGCAGCGTGCCGCCCATCGCCTCGGTGAGGCCGCGCGAGAGTGCGAGGCCGAGGCCCACGCCGGTGTGGTTGTCGCGGTCGCCGAGTCGTTGGAAGGGCATGAACACCCTTTCATGCGCTTCCGCGGGGATTCCTGGCCCCCTGTCGATGACGCGCAGTTCGACGCGTTCGCCGTGCCAGCTCGCGGTGACGAGCACGGGCTCGGCTTCGGGGCTGTAGCGGACGGCGTTGGCCATCAGATTCACCAGAACGCGTTCGAGCAGCGCCGGATCGGCCTGGAACTCCGGCAGGTCGGCCGGGACGTCACTTATGACCCGGTCGCGCAGCGGGCCGAGGTCGTCGATGGCGCGTGGCAGCACGTCCTCGACGGCGACGGGCCGCAGGGCGACGCCCAGGACCCCAGCCTGGAGGCGGCTCATGTCGAGCAGGTTCGACACGAGACGGTTCAGTTTGACCAGGGACTCGCCGGCGGTGGCCAGCAGTTCGGCGCGGTCGTCGTCGGACCAGATGATGTCGGTGTTGCGCAGGCTCTCCACGGAGGCCATCGCCGAGGCGAGAGGGGTGCGCAGGTCGTGGCCGACGGCGGCGAGCAGCGCGGTGCGCATGCGGTCGGCCTCGGCCAGCGGCTCGGCGCGCTCGGCCGCCTCGCGCAGGCGTTCCTGGCGCAGGGCGACGGCGGCCTCGGCGGCGAACGCCTCCAGGACGCGGCGGTCGCTGGCGTCGAGCAGCCGGCCGCGGGTCGCGAGCACCAGCCGGTCGTCGATGGTGACCACGTCGCTCCCGCCGTCCGGTCCGGTGTGGTTCGGGGTGGTGGCGGGCGGGGTGGTGATCGGGGGGCCGCCGGACGTGGCGACGATGCGCCACTCACCCGACGGATCGTCCCTTTCGAGCAGGGTCACCGCGGTCAGTCCGAACGTCTCGCGCAACCGTCCGAGCAGCGAGGCAACCGCGGACTCCCCGCGCAACACGTGTCCGGCCAGTGTGGAGAGGACTTCGGCGTCCGCCGTGGACCGGGCCGCTTCCCTGCTGCGCCGGGCGGCCAGGTCCACGACCGTGCTCACCATGGCGGCGACCAGGACGAAGATGGCCAGCGAGAGCACGTTCTCCGGCTCGGCGATGGTCAGGGTGTGCACCGGCGGCGTGAAGAACCAGTTGAGCAGCCCGAACGCGAGCACCGCCGCCGTGAGTGCCGGCCACATCCCGCCCACCAGCGCGACGCCGACGACCAGCAGCAGGAAGAGCAGGATCTCGCTGGGCAGGCTCAGGTCGAGCGGCGCGATCACGGCGGTGAGCGCCGGCATGGCGGCCAGGGTCAGGGCCCATCCGGCCGCCTTGCGCCGACGCGTCAGCGCTCCCCCGGGCTGCGGCCGGCCGGAGCCGCCGCTGACGGCCTCGTGCGGGACCATGTGCACGTCGATCGAGCCGGACAGCGTGGCCGTCGTCATGCCCACGCCGCGGGTGAGCAGCTGCGCGAGCCGTCCTCGCCGGGAGGCGCCGAGGACGAGTTGCGAGGCGTTCACGCCGTCGGCAAACGCGATCAGCGCGCGCGGGATGTCGTCGCCCACGACCTGGTGGTAGGTGCCGCCGAGGTCCTCGACGAGTTTGCGCTGGCGTGCCAGGTTGGCCGGGTCGCTCGCGGTGGACAGCGCGTCGGCCCGGGTGACGTGCACGGCGAGCAGGTCGGCGCCCTTGGTCCTGGCCGCGATGCGGGCGGCGCGGCGGACGAGGTCGTCGGGGACGGTCTCGCGCTGCGGCAGGCCGGTGATCTGCTCGGCCACGTCGCGCAGGGACTCCAGGTGCTGGATGTTGAGCGTGGAGACGACATCGATGCCGGCGTCCAGGATGTCCTGGACGTCCTGCCAGCGTTTGGCGTGCCGGGAGCCGGGCGTGTTGGTGTGGGCGAGCTCGTCGACCAGCACGGCCTTGGGGCGGCGGGCGATGACCGCGTCGGTGTCGAGCTCGATGAACGTGGCGCCGCGATGGACGACGGTGCGGCCCGGCACGGTCTCCAGCCCGTCGAGCAGGCGGGCGACCTGGTCGCGGCCGTGGGTCTCGACATGGCCCACGACCACGTCACGTCCGCGTTCCTTGGCCCGGCGCGCCTCGCTGAGCATGGCGTACGTCTTGCCGACGCCCGGCGCCGCCCCCAGGTAGACCCGCAGCCGCCCGCGCGACGTGCTTCCCATTTCTCCAGGTTACGGCTGGTATGGCGGAGCGACTCCCCAGCCCCAGTGCGGAACCGGCGCCTCCGGGGGCGGCGTCGCGCCGGGCTGGGAGTTGTGCACGGCCAGCCGGGTGCCCCATTCGATGTAGCCGGCGAACGCGGCCCTGAACTCGGGGTCGTCGGGCAGACCGACCTCGTCGGCGGCGTCCATGAGGAGGTTCACCCAGCGGCGACGCTGCGGTTCGGTGATGGCCCGGCCCAGGTGGTGGGCCAGCATGTGGGAATAGCCGCCGCGTTCGTGGGTGTACCGGTCGGGACCGCCGAAGACCTCACTGAGCCACATGGCGACGTATTTGGGGTGGTCGGGGTCCATGTGGGCGAACAGCGGCCCGATGAGGTCGTCCTTGAGGACCGTCCGGTAGAACGTCGCGGTCAGCCGTTCGAACGCCTCGGTCCCGCCCGCCCACTCATAGATGGTCGGGACGTCTTTTTCCGTCATGTAATCATGTAATCAGCACGTGGGTCGTAGGACAAGACCCGGCCCGACGAGGCCCGGAAACGACGAAGTCCCCGGTCGCCATGTGGCGACCGGGGACTTCGGATTGGTAGCGGGGACAGGATTTGAACCTGCGACCTCTGGGTTATGAGCCCAGCGAGCTACCGAACTGCTCCACCCCGCGTCGGTGTGTTGTTATCAACTATACCGCCCTTCTGGACTCCTTCGACCCGGCCGGGCTTGTCCAGGCGCGTCGGCGGCTGTGACCATGGGCCTCATGCTGCTCGAACCCCCGCCACCACGGCGCCGGCTTCGCTGGCGGCGGATATGCCTTCTGGGGTTGCCCGTCGCGCTGGCCCTGCTCGTCATGGTGCCCATATGGGCCGATGACCTGCGCTTGGCTGACATGAAGGATCGGCTCCTGGCTCATCCGCTGCCTCCCGAGACCTCGTTCAACGCCGCCAGCGCCCAAGGGTCGGTGGGCGTGCAGGAGGGTAACGGCGACCACTGCGACTTCCTGGTCAGGTTCTCGCTACGCACCAGGCTGTCCGAGGCCGAGCTCACGAGCTACTACGACCGGATCAACGGCAGGGTGTACTTCCAGGACGGCGATCCCGCGTCCGCGGTGGTCGAGGTCCTTGAGACCGACGATGCCGGATGGGACCTGCGGTGCCGCTGAAATGCAACGAGGCCCTGGCCTTTGGCCAGGACCTCGAATCTTGGTAGCGGGGGCAGGATTTGAACCTGCGACCTCTGGGTTATGAGCCCAGCGAGCTACCGAACTGCTCCACCCCGCGTCGCTGTCTTGCTTTTCAAGACTATCGGCGAAGGGGGGCGGGCGCAAACCGAATGGGCTAGGTGGTGCCTCCCGCCTGTGTGCCCGAGGGTGTCGGCGTCGGTGTGGACGTGGCCGGCGGCGAGGCGGACGGCGTCGCCGACGGGGAGGCGGAGGGAGAGGCCGAGGGCGACGGGGTGGCCGCCGGCTTGGCGTTGGCGCTCTCGATCTGCTTCAGCGCCTCCTCCAGCCGCTTCTGCGCCTTGCCGTACTCGTCCCAGTTCGGGGGGCTGGCCTGGAGGGCCTTCTGGGCGTCCTCGTAGGCCTTCTGGGCGTTGGAGATGGCGGTGTTCATCGCGGACGTGTTCGCCTGGTTGGGCGTGGTCTGCTGGGGCTGGGTGTTCGGCTGTTGCTGCTCGCCGCCGAAGACCTGCTCCAGCGCCTGGTCGAGGGTGTCACCCGAGCCGACCTTGTTGCCGAACGCCACCAGCACCCGCCGCAGGATCGGGTACGGCTCCTGGCCGGTGCCGGCCTTGGTCTGCACGTAGACGGGCTCGATGTAGATCAGGCCGTTCGCGTAGGGCAGGGTCAGCAGGTTGCCGTACCTGACGTTGGCCTGGCCGAGGCCGAGGGGGCCCAGCTCGCCCGAGAACTTGTTCTGGAAGTTGTTCTGGGCCTGACCGGGGCCGGGGACCGTGGTGTTGGACGGCATGCGAAGGATGCGCAGCTTGCCGTAGTCCTTGCCCACCGTGGAACCCGCCGCCATGAAGGCCGCCAGGTTGGGGCCCTCTCTCGGGACGAAGGTCGTGGTCAGCGAGAACGACGGCTCGGACTCGTCGGGCATCGTCGCCGTCAGGTAGTACGGCGGCTGCTTGACCGACTGGTTGCCCTGCGACGGGTCGCTGGGGATGTTCCAGAAGTCCTGGGCGCTGTAGAAGGCGGCCGCGTTGGTGACGTGGTAGCGCGACAGCATGTAGCGCTGCACCTTGAACAGGTCTTCCGGGTAGCGGATGTGCGCCTGGAGGTCGGGGCTCATCTGCGAGGCGGGCTTGATCGTGCCGGGGAAGGCGTTGGACCACGTCTTCAGCACCGGGTCGTTGCCGTCCCAGGCGTAGAGCGTGACCGTGCCGTCGTAGGCGTCGACCGTGGCCTTGACCGAGTTGCGGATGTAGTTGATCTCGTCCTGCGGCTGCTGGGCGACCACGCGGCGGTCGGTGGCCAGGTCGCGGGTCATGTCGCCGAGGCTCTCGCTCTGCGAGTACGGGTAGGCGTTGGACGTGGTGTACCCGTCGATGATCCAGGTGATCCGGCCGTCGACGATCGCCGGGTAGGCGTTGCCGTCGAGGGTCAGGAACGGCGCGACCTTCTCCACCCGCTCCCGCGGGTTGCGCACGTAGAGGATCTTGGAGTTGTCGTTGATGTCGCCCGACAGCAGGATGTTCATCTCGCCGTACTTGGCGGCGTAGACCAGCCGGTTGAGGGCCGAGCCGATCGGCACGCCGCCCTTGCCGGTGTAGGTGGTGTTCTGCTGGCCGGTCTGGCCGCCGGAGACCGGGTAGTCGAGCTCCTGCGGGGTCTTGGGGTTGCCGCCGGCGATGACGTACTCGGTGGAGCCGGGGTTCTCGCCGAAGTAGACGCGCGACTCCTTGAGCCCGGTCGAGGCCGCGAGGTCGCCGGTGACCGGCATGTCCTTGCTGTCGTAGGCGGGCAGGCCGCCCGCGTCGACCTCGTTGCCCGGCGCGGCGACGAAGCCGTAGCCGTGGGTGTAGACCAGCGCGCGGTTGATCCAGTTGTTCTGGGGCGCGGGCGGGCCGAGCAGCTCCCGGACGCCGACCACGTGGTCGACCAGCTTGCCGTCCTTGCCGGGGTAGCGGTCGACGTCGAGCTGGTCGGGGAAGCCGTAGAAGCCGCGGATGCGCTGGGTCTGCTCGAACGTGGACGACACCAGCGCCGGGTCGAGCAGGCGCACGCCGGTCACCGACTCGTCGCCGCCGGCGCTGACCTTGGTCGGGTCGGCCTGGGCGTTGTAGTCGATCACTTCGGCGTTCTGCACGTCGTAGGCTGATCTGGTGGCTTGGATGTTCCGGTCGATGTAGAGGGCTTCCTTGCCCTGCTGGTTGGGCTTGACCTGGAACTGCTCGACCAGCGCCGGGTAGACGCCGCCGATCAGGATGGCCGAGAGCACGAGCAGGCCGAACGAGACGCCGGGCAGCATGCCGCCGGGGCGCACGACGCCGGCGAAGAACAGCGCGGCGCAGATCAGCGCGATGATCGCGAGGATGTTCTTGGCCGGGAGCACCGCGTTGACGTCGGTGTAGGACGCGCCGTGCACGTAGCCGCGGTCGGAGAAGACCAGACCGAACCGGTCGATGTAGTAGGCGACGGCCTTGAGCAGGACGAACACGCCGAGCAGCACGGAAAGGTGGATCCGCGCGGCCCTGGAGGCGTGCACGCCCGGCGACTGCAGCCGGAAGCCGCCGTAGAGGTAGTGGGTGATCGTGGCCAGGATGATCGAGATGATCACGGCGGTGAACAGGAAGTTCAGCACCATCCTGATGAACGGGTAGTCGAACATGAAGAACGAGATGTCCATGCCGAACAGCTCGTCCTTCTTGTCGAAGGAGGCTCCGTTCACGAACTGCAGCCACGTCTTCCACTGCCCCGCGAACGAGGAGCCGGAGAAGAGCGCGAGCAGGCCCATGCCGACGATGAAGATCAGCTTGCGGTGGGGGTCGAGCGCCATGCGATAGCGGTCGGCTCCGCTGCCGCCGCCGAACACGGCGGGACCGAACATCGGCCGGGTGCGGAAGGCCAGCAGCATGTTGCCGCCCGTGATGCCGACCATGAGCACCGCTCCGACGAGGAACAGCACGATCTCGGTCAGCAGCACCCCGGAGAAGACCGACGTGTAGTTGGTCGTGTCAAACCACAGGTAGTCGGTATAAATCCCAGAAAAGAGAAAAAACAGGGCCACGATCGCGACCAGCGCGATGGCCACAGGCAGAAGCAGCCGCGGCCGGCGTGGCAAGCGCATCGCCCTGCCGGCCCCTGGGGTCCGGAAGCTCAAGGCCAACCCCTCGTCGTGATGAAGAAACGGTCCGTGTCTGGCAACTTACACCGCAGCGCCAGCCGTACGGCTAACGCACGGCGCTCGCCGGAAGTTTCATCCGGCCTCACAAGCGGGCACATTGCCCTTTCCGGTGCGCAGCGCGTCGAGCGCGAGCACCGCGTCGTGCAACGTGTCGGCCTTGACCAGCCGCAGGCCGTCGGGCACGGCCTTCATGGCCTCCGCGCAGTTGTCCGCGGGGGTGAGGAAGACGGTCGCGCCGGAGTCGCGGGCCCCCACCATCTTCTGGGCGATGCCGCCGATGGGCCCGACCTGGCCCTCGGTGTCGATGGTGCCGGTGCCGGCGATGCGCTTGCCGCCGGTGATCTCGCCGGGGGTCAGCTTGTCGAGTATGCCGAGCGAGAACATCAGCCCGGCGCTCGGGCCGCCGACGTCGCCGACGTTGATGTCGACGTCGAAGGGGAACTTGAACTTCTCCTGCATGAGCACGCCGACGAGGGGCTTGCCGTCCTTGCTGGCGATCGGCTGCAGCGACACGTCGAGCTTCTGGCCGCCCCTGGTCACGTTGAAGGTCACGGTCTCGCCTGGCTTGTGCGCCTTGACGGTGTCGCCGACGAACTGCGAGTCGGTGGCCGGTTTGCCGTCGACCGCGTTGATCTGGTCGCCCTTCTGCAGCTTGCCGTCGGCGGGCTTGCCCTTCTCGGTGGACAGCACCGTGACGACGCGGTCGTAGTGGATCTTGAGCTCGTTGAGCGCGGCGGCCTTGGCGGAGTCCTGGGAGTTGGTCATCTCGACCGCGTTCTCCTCGTCGACCTTCTTCGCGTCGCGGCCGGGCGGGAAGATCGTCTCCTGCGGGACCACCGCGACGGTCGGGTCGAGCCAGCCGCGCAACGCCGTCAGCAGGTCGATCTGGGCGGCCGGGCCGCCCTGGTAGGCCACCGTGACCAGGCTCAGCGCGCCGCTGGTGGGATAGGTCTGCCGGCCGCTGATCGAGATCACCGGCTTCTTGTCGATCTCTCCGATGGTGTTCTCGGTGGGGCCGGGGCTCAGCACGACGTACGGGACCGGCCGGAACGCGCCCAGGACGCCCAGCGCGAGCACGAAGAACCCCGCGAGCAGCAGGGTGAGGACGCGTCGTGACATGGTGATGAGCTTATTCGCAGGCGCCGACCCACTCGGTCTCGCCATCGGCGAACACCTGGTGTTTCCAGATGGGGACTTCGGCCTTGAGGTCGTCGATGAGCCTGCGCGAGGCCTTGAACGCCTCGTCGCGGTGTGGCGCGGCCACGGCGACGATCACCGCCGTGTCGCCGAGCCCCAGGTCGCCGACCCGGTGGACGGCGGCCATCGCGGTGACGGGGAAGTCGGCCGCGACCTTCTCGGCGACCCGGCGCAGCTCGTCGGGCGCCGAGGGATGGGCGGAGTAGGAGAGCCGGGTCACGGGTTTGCCGTGGTCCTGTTCGCGCACGGTGCCGATGAAGATCGCGGTGCCGCCCGCCGCGTGGTCTCCCACCGCGGCCAGCACCTCGTCAACGGACAACGGGGTGTCACGAATGCCGAGCAACCGGATGACGTCCACGGAAAGAGCCTAACCTCACGTTCCTACTGGCGACGCTTTTTGCGGACCTGCCGGACGATCGCCGCGGTGCCGATGACGGCCACCGTCGCGCCGGCCGCGGTGAGCGTGGCCTCCTTGACCGGCAGCCGCCTGCCGACCACGGTGGTCCGGTTCTCGCGGAGTTCGAGGAGCTGCCGGAAGGCGGCCTCGTTGGTCCACGTGGGCTTCCAGCCCGCCTCGCGCAGCGCCGAGCAGTCGACCACCCACGGATAGACGACATAGTGCAGATCGGTGGCGGGGGCCGGGGTGATGCCGAGCCGGTGCAGGCGCTGCGCGGTGCCGAACGTGAGCCCGGCCGGCAGCTCGAACCGCCGGATTCCGGACAGCTCTTCGACCTGCTCCTGCTCCAGCCAGCCGTCGGAGCCCACGGCCACCACGCCGGTGACGGCCCCCTTGGCGGCCAGCTCCAGCGCCGAGACGAGGTCGTCGATGTGGCAGAACTGCCAGTTGGGGTTGCAGCCCTTGACCGTGAGCAGCCTCGGCGACTCGAAATGCCGGGTGATGACCGTGTCGACGCCCGGACCGACGACCGCCGCCGGGCGCAGCACCGTGACGTCCAGGCCCGGGTGGCTGCGCAGCGACCTGCGGACCAGTGACTCGATCTCCAGGTAGTCGCCCACGACGCCGGTGTCGGGCTCGGCGGCCACCGGGGAGTCCTCCGGCAGGGGGACCTCGTTGTCGGGCGCGGCGCCGTACACCATGGCGCTGGTGACCAGGATCACCCGCCGCACGCGGGCGGCGGCGCAGGCGGTGAGCACCGTCTGCGCGGCTCTGAGGTTGTACGCGCGCCGCTCCCCCGGGTCGGAGTCGACGGCGTAGTCACCGGCCAGATGGACCAGGACGTCGATGTCGGAGATCCGGTTCGCCAAGAGCGGATCCCGTACGTCGATCACTCTCCACGTGGCTTCCTGAACGTCGCCGCGCTCCTCGTCGATGGCCACCACTCTGCGGAAATCCGCGGCGGATGCGAGCCTCACGAGCAACTCGCGGCCGATTCCGGAGGCCGCGCCGGTGACGGCGACGACGGGTTGACGCGGGCGTTTCGAGGTAGGCACCAGGTCCTCACTTTGCACTGATCCGCCGTAGGACGACTAACGTGGCGGATGTGGACTCCTCCATCCTGCACGAGGTAGAGCGGTGACTGACCTGCCAGGTCGCGAAAACGACCCTAACGAGAACCCGTTCGCCATGTTCGGCAACCCTGAGCAAATGGCTCAGGCGATGCGCCAGTTCGCCGACATGTTGTCGGCGCCCCAGGGTTCCGGCCCTGTCAACTGGGACATGGCCAAGAACATCGCACGACACGCCGTGGTCGCCCAGGGCGATCCGAGCGTCATGGAAGGCGAGCGCCGCCAGATCGTCGAGGCGCTGAGCCTGGCCGACCTGTGGCTGAACGAGGCGACGACACTGCCGAGCGGCGTGTCCAACCCGCAGGCCTGGAGCCGGTCCGAGTGGATCGAGAACACGGTCCCGGTCTGGCGCAAGCTTTGCGAGCCCGTTGCCGAACGCATGGTCGAGACCATGGGCGGCGCGCTCGGCGGCTCCGGGCTGCCGCCCGAGGCCCAGCAGATGGCCGGGCCGCTGATGGGCATGCTCAAGCAGATGGGCGGCATGATGGTCGGTCAGCAGATCGGCCAGGCGCTCGGCTCGCTGGCGCGCGAGGTCATCGGCACGACCGACATCGGCCTGCCGCTGTCCGGCACCGCGGCGCTGCTGCCCGGCGGCATCGCGTCCTTCAGCGAGGGCCTTGAGATCCCCGCCGACGAGATCCGGCTCTATCTGGCGCTGCGTGAGGCCGCGCACCACCGGCTGTTCCAGCACGTCCCGTGGCTGCGCTCGCACCTGCTCGGGGCCGTCGAGGAATACGCCAGGGGCATCACCGTGGACACCTCCGCGCTGGAGGAGCAGATCCGCGGGCTCGACATCAACAATCCCGAGGCGATCCAGGAGGCGCTGAGCGGCGGCGCGCTGCTCAAGCCCGAGGAGACCGAGCGGCAGAAGGCCGCCCTGGCTCGCCTGGAGACGATGCTCGCCCTGGTCGAGGGGTGGGTGGCCACGGTGGTCGACCGGGCCGCCGACGGCAAGCTGCCCTCGGCGGTCGCGCTGGCCGAGACCGTACGCAGGCGCCGGGCGACCGGTGGGCCCGCGGAGCTGACGTTCGGCACGCTGGTCGGGCTGGAGCTGCGGCCCCGGCGGCTGCGCGAGGCCGCGGCGTTGTGGCGCGCGCTGGAGACCGAGCGCGGCGTCGACGGGCGCGACGCCCTGTGGGGTCACCCCGACCTCATGCCGACGGCCGATGACCTCGACGACCCCGACGCGTTCGTCCGCGGCGAGGCCGCCTGGGACATCTCCCAGCTGGAGGCCAAGCCCGGCGACGAGAACGGCGAGCAGGACGGCGACCAGGACGGCGGCCGGTGACCCTGCACGACGACGCGGTGGCGGTGCTGTCCTCCTGGACCGCGCCGACCCCCGAGGAGGAGGCGCTGCGCGCCGAGTTCCTCGGCCATCTGCGGACGTACGACGACGCCATGTGGCGCGCGTGCGCACCCGGCCACCTGACGGCCACCACCGCCGTGCTCAGCCACGACGGCGCCCGGGTGCTGCTCACGCTGCATCCGAAGGCCGGGCAGTGGTTGCCCATGGGCGGCCACTGCGAGGACTTCGACGCCACGCTGGAGGCGGTGGCGCTGCGCGAGGCCACCGAGGAGTCGGGAATCTCCGGACTTGAGCTGCTGCCCGGCCCGCTGGCCGTGGACAAGCACGAGGTCTGGTGCCATCCGCCGCGCAGCTGGCACCTCGACGTCGAGTACGCGGCCGTGGCCCCTCCCGGCGCCGAGGCCGTCATGAGCGACGAGTCGCTCGACCTGCGCTGGTTCCCCGTCGACGAGATCCCCGAGCTGTCCGACGAGGCCACGCGCCGGCTGGCCGCACGCGGACGCGCCGCGCTCAGCTCGCGCTCGCGTTCGCTGGGCTAGAGTCCTTCGCATCGTTCCAAGGGGGGCCGCGTGGAGACTTCTGCCGTTGGCGGCACGATCGTGACGCCTGCCCGCAAGCCGCGGAAGTTGCCCGGCAACGTCCTGACCTGGCTGGCCGTGACACCCTTCGCGGCCTGGGCCGTGGCCAGGGTGGCCGGGCTGGAACGAGGCTCGCTGCCCACGCAGCTGATGACGGCGACGCCGTACGCGGCGGCCGGGTCCCTGGTCCCCCTCCTGATCGCCGCGGTCGGGCGCAGGCGGGCCGCGACGGCCGTCGCGCTGCTCACCACGACCGCGCTCGGGTTCAGCGTCCTGCCGCGCGCGCTGGGCACGGCCGAGGCCACGACCGGCAGGCCGTTCAAGGTCATGACCATCAACATGTTGTTCGGCAAGGCCGACCCGCAGGTGATCGTGAACCTGGTGCGCGAGTTCCGGCCCGACGTGCTGAGCACGCAGGAGCTGACCCCCGGCGCCGTGGCCGACATGGACGTGGCCGGCCTGAAGGAGCTCATGCCCCACCGCGTACTTGAGGACGAATGGGACGCCGGCGGAAGCGGCCTCTACTCCAGGCACCCGCTCCAGCCGCTCGACGACGTGCTGCCCCCGGTGGGGCACAAGATGCCCGCCGCCATGGTGGCGCTGCCGGGCGGGAAGCCGATCGAGTTCGTCGACGTCCACCCGTACCCGCCGCTCGGCCCCAACGTGGTCAACTGGAACGAGGCGCTCGCCGGCCTTCCTTCCGCCGGCGGCGAAACCGTGCGGATCCTCGCCGGCGACTTCAACGCCTCGCTCGACCACGCCTCGCTGCGCAGGCTGCTGGCCCGGGGGTACAAGGACGCGGCCGACCAGGTGGGCGCGGGGCTGATCCCCACGTGGCCGGCCAACAAGCGGGTGCCGCCCATCATCACCATCGACCACGTGCTGGTGGACGAGCGGGTGGGCGTCAGGGAGGTCAGCGTGCGCGACGTTCCGGGCACCGACCACCGGGCCGTCCTGGCCGAGCTCACCGTTCCCTGACGCGGGTCAGCGGCCGATCAGGGCGCGGGTGTTGTCCCAGCCTTCGAGACCCGGGTCGAGGCGTCCGACGTCGTCGGACGTGCGCAGGCGGTGCCATCCGGAGATGGTGGCGACCCTGCGCGGGCCCGGGGCCTGCTCCCGGAGGACGGCGACGACGTCGGGGTCGTCGAGGTCGGGGTCGGCCCAGGTCGGCAGCGGCAGCGAGCAGGCCAGCGCCACCGCGCCGCCGTCCGCCGCGGGGCAGATCGTGATCTCGGCCCGGCCCAGTTCCCTGAACAGCTTGCCGACCAGCAGCGAGGGCAGGTCGGGCGCGTCGGCGTTGATCACCGCGGCCTGGTCGCCGGACAGACGGCCGAGGACGGCGCGCAGCGGCTCGTCCTCGGCGATGGTGATGATCTCCGTGCCGGGCCAGACGATGTCGTCGAGGCCGGGGACGGCCGTGATCAGGACCGGGGTGACGAACTCCAGGCCGGCGACCATCTCGTAGGTGTCCTCGGCCACGGCCGCCAGGAACTGCCGTGGATCGACGCCGGGGGGCGCCGCTTCGGCCATGCGGCCGCGTACCAGGACGGCGACGATGCGCGTCAACACTCCTCCGGTGCCGTGTGGGCCGCCGCGGAGAATCCTTCGAGGAACCCGCGCGCCCGCTCCGCCTTCGGATACTGTTCTACCAGCGCCCAGAACCCCGGGCCATGGCTCGGCACGATCAGGTGCGCGAGCTCGTGGATGATGACGTAGTTGATGACCCACTCGGGCAGGCCCTTGAGCCGGGTCGAGATCCTTATGGTGCCGTTCTCCGGGGTGCAGGAGCCCCAGCGATGCTGCTGGTTGTCGACCCATCGAACGCTCACGGGGTCGGGCCGGCCGTCGAGGTACTTCACCGACAGCTCCCTCGCCCGTTCGAGCAGGGCCTCGTCGGTCGGCCTTCGTCGTTCTTCCTTGGCGGCCAGCCGGTCGAGCATCCGGCTCACCCATTCATCCGCGTCTTCGCCGCTCAGCCAGGCGGGCAGGAGCACGATCGTCTTGTCGCCGTCGCGGTAGGCGGAGACCGTACGCCGGCGACGAGAACTGCGACGGACCTCGACTGTCTCGGGGGGCACATAAGCACGTTAGCCGAGACTGGCGAAATTCCACAGAGGGTGGACGTTGTTTTCGCTGGTCAGATGATTAAGAGCCGGTGAATTTGGGCATGCGCCTTTCCCGATGCGCCGCCAGGCCCTCCAGCAGGTCGGATGATGCCATGGTGACGGGCTGCGCCAAGGATTCCCACCTCAGAGCGGCTTCCAGGTCTTGATGGTCTTGGTTCAGCGCGACCTTTGTGAGGCGGGTGGCGACTGGAGCCATCTCTGCGATCTTCTTGGCGATGACCGAAACCTCGGAGAGAAGGTCATTCTTCGGGAAAGATTGATTTACCAAGCCTTTATCTGCCGCTTCCGTACCCGTAAGGAGACGGCCGGTCAGGAGCATCTCCCGGGCCAGTGCCGTACCGGCTCTTCTGGGCAGCAGGTAGGTGGCGGCCATGCCCGGGTGCAGCCCGAGCCCGGTGAAGGGGGCCAGGAGTTTGGCGTCGTCAGCGGCGTAGACGAGGTCGCAGGCCAGGGCCACGCACAGGCCCGCGCCGACGGCGGGGCCGTTGACCGCGGCGACGGTGGGCACCTCCAGGTCGGCGATCATCAGCCAGGTGCGGTAGAAGGCGAGCATGCGGTCGCGCAGCGGCGGCACCGCCTCGGCGCCCCGCTCGCCGATCCATGACAGGTCGCCGCCCGAGGAGAACGCGCTGCCCGCTCCGGTGACGACGACGCAGCGCAGGTCGCGGTCGGCGGCCAGGGTGGCCATGGTTTCGCGCCATTCGGCCGTCATGGTGTCGGTCATGGCGTTGCGCAGTTCGGGGCGGTTGAGGGTGAGGACGACTACTCCGTCGTCTGTGCGGTCGACCAAGATCTCGCTCATGCGGCGAAGCGTAACGCTCCGCGGGGCGCGGATGCGGATGTGGTTCCTGACCAGCCGCAGTGGTCCCCGGTACGCCTCAGGTGCGGATGTGATCGTGGCCAGCCGCGGTGGTCCCCTGCTTACCTCAGGCGCGGATGTGATCGTGGCCAGCCGCGGTGGTCCCCGGCTTGCCTCAGGCGCGGATGTGATCGTGGCCCCTTCGCGGGTGTACTCCGCGGTCGGATGTTATCCACAGGGTGGGCGTCGCGGTCCGAGGTTGTCCACAGGCGGCGCGGAACCGGCTCGGGATCTTCGTCGGACGTGCGAACCTTCCGGCCATGAGGCCACGTGTGAAGCCGGCCCTCCGGCGAATCCTCCGCGACGAGCACACCCTGCAGTACGGCGTGCATCCCCTCCGGGCCATCACGCTGACCGGCCTGACGAGATCGGTGCGTCAGTGGATCGAGGGGCTCGACGGCACCCGCGACCTGCGCCGGGTGATGCGCGACGCGGCGGCGGCCGGCCTCGACGAACCGTGCGCCCAGGCTCTGCTCGACTACCTCGCCACGCGGGGCGCCCTGCACGACGCCGGCCCGTTCCCGGCGCCGTTGCGGGAGCTCTCCCTCGCCGAGAGGGATCGGCTGAGACCCGACCTCGACGCGCTCGACCTGGCCTCCAACAGCCCGGAGGGCGGCGTCGAGCTGCTTCGGCGCCGGCGGGGGGCGAAGGTCAGGGTCTACGGGGCCGGGCGCGTGGGGGCGCAGATCGTCGCCCTGCTCGCGGCCGGCGGGGTCGGCGACATCCGGGTGATCGATCCCGGGCCGGTCCGGCCTGGGGACATCACGCCGGGCGGGCTGACGTGGGCCGAGGTGGGGCTGTCCCGGGAGGAGGGCGCGGCGGCGGTCGCCCGGCGGCTGCTTGCTCCCCCGCCGAAGAACGCCCCGGCCGTTCCGCCTCCGCGCGATCGCACCTCACCCCCTCGGCCGACAGGACGGAACGCGACGCCCGCCGGTGACGCCACCGGCCGGCCTGCAGGCGGGGCGGCGTCGCCGTCCGGCGGCACGACCGCACAGCCCAGGCGGGCGGGCATCACGCCGATCGGCGGCACGACCGCACGCCCCAGGCGGGCGGGTGTCACGCCGTCCGGCGCCGCCGCCGCTCGGGTCTCTCCTGCTGTGCCATCCACTCCTGCGGAGGTGACTCAGGACGCAATTCCGTCGTCCAACGTCCTGGCCGGAGCGCCGCATCTGGGGGATGGCACGGCGCGTCCCGATCTCGCCATCCTCGCGCCGGTGGGGCCTCTGGACGGGGTGCTGGTCAACGAGCTGGCCGACTTCGGCATCCCGCATCTGCTGGTGTCGGCCTTCGAGGGGCACGGGTCCGTCGGGCCGCTGGTGTTTCCCGGTGAGACGACGTGCCTGCACTGTCTCGACCTGACGCGCCGCGACCACGATCCCGCCTGGCCGATCGTCACTGCCAGGCTGGGCGGCTATCCGCCCGGCGAGATCGCCTGCGACACGACCCTCGCCACGCTCGTCGCGGCGGCGGCGACCGGCCAGGCGCTTGCTCATCTCGAAGGCCGGGCGTCCTCTGTGACGAACGGCACAATGGACGTAATGCCTGATTGGTGCTGGAAAAGACGGGCGTGGAGCGGTCATCCGCAATGTCGTTGTATGCGAAACAATCCTTATTCGCTAACAATGGACATGTCACCTACCAGCGACTGACGTGCTCAGGGGACGACCACGAAGGGGGGAAGCGGCATCTCGGGCGAGGTTCCGCGCATGAGTGTGAGCGATCTTCCGCGCCGGGCAGTCACCCGCTCAGCCAAGTTGGCCACCCTTCCGCTCGGGTTCGCCGGGCGGGCCGCCCTCGGCCTCGGCAAGCGCATCGGCGGCAAATCAGCAGAAATCGTGGCCCAGGAGGTTCAGCAGCGTACCGCCGAGCAGATCTTCAAGGTGCTCGGCGAGCTCAAGGGCGGGGCGATGAAGCTCGGCCAGGCACTGTCGATCTTCGAGGCGGCGCTTCCGCCGGAGATCGTCGGCCCCTACCGGGCGACCTTGACGAAACTCCAGGACGCCGCCCCTCCGCTGCCGGTCGCCACCGTCCACAAAGTGCTCGCCGAGCAGCTGGGGGACGATTGGCGCAAGCACTTCCTCTCGTTCGACGACCGGCCCACGGCCGCCGCCTCGATCGGCCAGGTGCACAAGGCCGTCTGGAACGACGGACGCGAGGTGGCCGTCAAGATCCAGTACCCGGGGGCGGGCAAGGCGCTGCTCGGCGACTTCACCCAGCTGGCCCGGCTGGGAAAGATGTTCGGGGCGCTGCTGCCCGGCCTCGACATGAAGGCGCTGCTGGCCGAGCTGCGCGAGCGGATCGCCGAGGAGCTCGACTACCTTCGCGAGGCCGAGGCACAGCACGCCTTCGCGCTGGAGTTCAACGGCGATCCCGACTTCCACGTCCCTGATGTGGTGGCGGCCAACGAGATGGTGCTAGTCAGCGAGTGGATGGACGGCACTCCCCTGTCGCGGGTGATCACCGAGGGCAGCAAGGAGGAGCGTGATCACGCGGGGCTGCTGTTCGTCCGGTTCCTGTTCAGCTCGCCTGCCCGGGTCGGCATGCTGCACGCCGATCCCCATCCGGGCAACTTCCGCGTGCTGGCCAACGGCAAGCTCGGCGTCCTCGACTTCGGCGCGGTCAACCGCCTGCCCGGCGGCTATCCGAAGGTCTTCGGGCAGCTCACGCGCATCTTCAACCAGGGCGACATGGACACCGTGATGACGGGTCTCCGTGACGAGGGCTTCATCCGTCAGGACATCGACATCGACCCCGACGCGCTGCGCGCTTTCCTGGCGCCGTACGTGGAGCCGACGGCCGTGGAGGAGTTCACCTTCAGCCGGGAGTGGCTGCAGGCCCAGGCGGCCAGTGTCACCGACCTCCGCCCGACGAACGTGGTTCGCCAGCTCAACCTGCCGCCGTCGTACGTACTCATCCATCGGGTGCATGCGGCCGGTGTCGGAGTCCTCTGCCAGCTCGGCACCACGGCGCGCTTCCGTGACGAGGTGATCCGCTGGGTTCCGGGCTTCGCCGACGACCCGAACGGCGAGGCACTGGCGATCGGGTGATCAGGCGCCGCCTGCGCTTCGTGGGCGGAGGCGGTGCCTTGCTTGCGGACATGCACGACCGGAACACGAGAAGCACGGCGGCGCAGGAGACGCGCGACCGGCACAGGAGGGGACCGACCGGCACAGGAGGGGACCGACCGGCACAGGAGGGGACCGCCTTAGGCACGGCAGGCTTAGGAGATGCACGGCTGGCTCAGCGGGAGCGAGGGTGACCGCAGTATTCGCTGCCGACGTGTGCAAGCTGCGCCGCGGGATGGCGGAGAGGGCGAAGGCATCGGCCTCATCCCCACCGTCCCATGCGGCCGGCAGAACGCCTCGCCGGGAAGGCGGTCATCGGTCTGCCTCGGCCGTCGCCTCACTCTCGTACACCCGGCACCTCACCTGCGCCCACCCAGTTCCACGCTCCCACCCTCGGGGCTTCG